>JAUVXT010000106.1 GCA_030603465.1 Deltaproteobacteria bacterium | reverse complement strand
ACAACGATGGTGACCCCTATAAATCCACCTTCCTCTGCAATCACTGAAAGAATAAAATCCGTGTGAGGTTCCGGGAGATAAAAGAGTTTCTGCATTCCATTTCCGATGCCCACTCCGAAGGTTCCCCCTGAGCCGAAAGAGAGGAATGACTGGATAATATGGAATCCGGAGTCGGTGGGGTCCTTCCAGGGATCTATAAAAGACAACCATCTCTGCACACGGTAACTCTCATTCAGGACGAGCACGACAGCGACCGGGACAAACAGAGACGCCAGCATCGTAAGATGCAGCACCCTGCTTCCGGCCAGATAGAACATAATCATAGCCACCATTACAATTATTACCGAGGTTCCGAAATCGGGCTGAAAGAGGACAAGACAAACAACAACGGCAGTTACCGAAAGCGGAACCACAAATATCCGGGAGAATTTTTTCACATGTCCTATCTTCTTTGTTATGTAATGGGCCAGAAATATAACCAGGGCCACTTTCACAACCTCCGTTACCTGGAAGGAAAAGCCCCCTATACTGAGCCATCTCGTGGCACCGCCCGCCTTAATCCCCATACCGGGCACAAAAAGCAGAGAGAGAAGGACTATGGATGCGAACATCCCGACATATGCAACCTTTTTCCAGTAATAGTATGGAAACTTGGACATAATGACCATGGCGCCGAGTCCCAGTAATACGTAGAGTATCTGCCTCTTCAGAAAATAGTATTCGTCAAGAAACTTCTCAGACGCCAATATCGAGCTGGAGCTGTAGATCATAACGGTACCGATGGTAATCAAAACCAGGGTAACAATAGGAAGAATGATATCCGGCCTCTTTCTTTTTGTTCCAGGCCTCTCATTCAACTTTACATTTTCACCTATTGGGTTCACAGATCCCTCACAATTCCTTTAAAATAGTTTCCTCTTTCCCTGTAATTTGCAAACTCGTCAAAGCTCGAGCACCCCGGCGAGAGGAGTATCACATCGCCGGGAGAAGAGCTTTTACAGGCCTCTTCCATGGCCCCCTTCAGCTTCTCTACCGACCCCATTTCAACGATCCCTCCCACGAAAGATCTTATCTTCTCCCTTGCTTCGCCAAAAAGGACCAGCTTTTTGACCTTCTCCCCTATCAGCCCGGCAAGAATTCCAAAGTCACCGCCCTTATCTCTTCCCCCCATAAGGAGAATGACAGATCCGGAAAATGACTCCAAGGCCCTCTTAACGGCATCCACATTAGTCCCTTTGGAATCGTTATATATCTCTACACCGTCCTTTGACCGCACAAATTCCATTCTGTGAGGCATACCCTTAAAGGTTTCCAGCGCCTCGACGATCACTTTCCGCGGGCATCCGCATCTCCTAGAAGCGATTATCGCAGCCATAACGTTTTCCAGATTGTGAATACCTTTTAATTTAACTTTACCCACAGGGTACTCCTCTTCCGTCCCTCCGTTATTTCGATACCTCAATACCCCGTTATTGATAAAGATTCCCCTCTCAAGCTTTTGCGATGAGCTGAAACACAAGATGTCTCCCCTGATCTTTTTTGAAACATCTCCCGACATCGCATCATCGGCATTGAGAACGGCAAGATTCCCGGGCGCCTGATTTGCGAAGATTCTCTCTTTGGTCGAGACATATTCTTCGAAGGTCTCATGGTAATCGAGATGATCGGAACTTGTATTCAAGAGGACCGCAACAGACGGATGAAATCGTTTTACCCACTGAAGTTGAAAACTGCTTACCTCTACTACAAGATAATCGGCCCTTTCACCTTCATCCACATATTCAATAAGGGGATTTCCGATATTTCCACCCACAAATATCCTTTTCCCCCATTTTTTCAGTATCTCACCCAGAAGTTTTGTGGTCGTTGTCTTGCCGTTCGTGCCGGTAATTGCAATGACCGGCTCTTTAAGATAACTGAAGGCAAGCTCAATCTCACTGATAATCGGTATCCCCCTTTCCACACCCCCTGCAAGAAGTTCGTTGAAAGGGGGCACTCCGGGAGAGGGTATGATCAGGTCGACCCGTGACAGGATATCCGCATTATGACGCCCAACGTCTAAAGTCACCTTCATACCCTTCAGGGCATTAATGCTTTCTTTCAGTTCGGATGCGGGCTTGTTGTCGGATATAATAACCTCCGCGCCACGTCCCGTCAGGAATCCGGCGAGAGCTACCCCGGTCCTCCCCAGACCGACAACCAGTATCCTTTTTCCCTTTAATTCCATATTACTTCGCCAGTTATTTTACCTTTTCGCATTTAAGTTGATGAACTGTCGCATAAACACCTTTTCACTTGTCTAAGATGCTTTTTGATAAATCCAAGGCTTGCTTCAGGCGATTCCAAAACTCGCCCTTCGGGCTCAAACAGTTGGAATCGCTATCCTTCCGCTTCGCCAGGATTTATTCGCAAAAACCATCTTAATGACCGCTCAAAGAAATTTATGCTTGAACAACTTTATTACGAAAGAACCTGTTTTATATTTCCTATCTGAGCTTGAGCGTACTTATCGCAACCAGGGCAAGGATGATGGAAATAATCCAGAAACGCACAATGACCTTGGGCTCCGCCCACCCTTTTATTTCAAAGTGATGATGAATGGGCGCCATCTTGAATATCCTCTTCCCGTTCGATATCTTAAACCATCCCACCTGAAAGATAACGGAGATCGTCTCGATTACAAACATCCCCCCCACTATGGCAAGGATGATCTCCTGTTTTGTCATAATAGCTATCGTTCCCAGGGCGCCTCCCAGTGAGAGGGATCCGACATCGCCCATGAATATCTGGGCGGGGTAGGTGTTGTACCAGAGGAAACCGATACCCGCTCCGACCATTGCTCCGCAAAAGACAGTCAATTCCCCCGTCCCTGCCACGTAAGGTATCTGCAGATAACCTGCTATCTTTATATTCCCGGTAATATAGGCAAAGAGGAGATAGGTGACAAAGCATATCGTGGCGGGACCTATGGCAAGACCATCGAGTCCGTCGGTGAGATTTACCGCATTGGCGGCGCCCACGATGATAAATGTGGAAAATATTATATATCCCCACCCGAGATCGGGTAAAAAGGTCTTAAAGAATGGGATCGTTACGTTCGAACTGAAATCCGGTTTAAGATAGAGGAGAACGCTTACAACGAGGGCTATGATCACCTCTCCGATCAATCTCCTTTTCCCCGATGTCCCGTTGCTGCTCCTGCTTACAAGTTTTTTATAATCATCCCGGAATCCTATAAGGCCAAATCCGACTACTACCATGAGGATAAGCCATATATAATCTATGTCGAGCCTCGCCCAGAGGAGGGTAGATATGACAACGGAAAAAATTATCAGGATGCCCCCCATTGTCGGAGTTCCCTCTTTTGACAGGTGTGAATCCGGGCCGTCATCGCGTATCGGCTGGTTGATCTGGAGGGATTGAAGTTTGCCTATAAGCCATGGCCCCAGGACAAAACATATAACGAGGGCGGTGATGGTCGCATATATCGTCCTGAAGGTTATATAGCGAAAGACGTTTAAGAATGAATACGTTTCACTTAAGGGGTATAAAAGATGGTAAATCATTATCTAATCCTCTCCGAACACCTTTATGATTGCCTTAACAAAGTCTTCCATCCTCATCCGCCTCGATCCCTTGACCAGGATCCAGTCACCCCTCTTTAAAGATGAGGAAAGTTCATCCACCACCCTTTCGGGAGTCGCAGGAAAGATAATCCGGTCTTTCGACAATCCCCCTCTTTCCGCTCCCACCGCCATTGACCGGACCAGATCTCCCTTCAGGAAGATTCTGCTTATGCCCCTTTCAGCCATAAGCTGCCCGACCTCTTCATGCATCTCACGGGCCCGGTCGCCAAGCTCGAGCATATCTCCCATGATAACAACAATTTCATTATCTCCCTTCAGGTCACTCAATGTTTCAATGGCTTCCCTGGTCGATGCGGGATTTGCATTGTAAGTATCATCGATAAGATAGACTCCGTTTTTCAATTTGTGACTGCTCATGCGCCCCGATAACTGTCTGAAGTTTTCCAGCCCCCGGCAGATCTGATCGTATTCTATGCCCAGCGCCCGGGAGCACGCAGCTGCGGCAAGGGCATTAGAGATATTATGCCTCCCGAGAGCCGCAATATTTATCCTCTTCCGGGTTCCTTCCATCGCAAGCACGAAACTTGTTTCCCTTTCCCCGCTTCTTGTTATATCTTCCGCACGAACAAAGGCATCTCTTTCGATACCGAATGTTACGCTCTTTCCCCCCCATCGATCCTGTAAAGCCCTTATGGCATCATCGTCTCTGTTTACAATCGCTACTCCGCCCTTTTTCATATTGAAAAAGAGATCTCCCTTTTCCTCGGCCACCACATCGAGGGATTTCAACCCTTCAAGGTGGGCGGGCCCCACGTTCGTTATGATGCCGATTTCCGGTTCGGCAATATTCGTGAGCCTCTCGATTTCCCCCCTCCTGTTTGTACCCATCTCAAGGATGACCGCCTCATGGCAGGCATTCAGATCAAGAAGGGTCAGGGGAAGACCGATAAGATTATTAAAATTCCCATAGCTTTTTAAGATGTTCCGGGACAGAGAGACGATGGAGGCTGTCATCTCCTTCGTCGTCGTCTTCCCGGAACTCCCAGTCATCGCTACAACAGGGATTTCAAACCTTCTTCTCCAGAAAGATGCGATATCTCCCAGAGATTTCACAGTATCGTCAACAATGATGAGAGGAATATCTAACTCAAAATCTCCCGATTTCCCCTTCTGAATCAGTACTCCCGCGGCTCCTCCTTCGACCGCCCTTTCGATAAAATCGTGCCCGTCATAATTCTCCCCCACAATGGGGACAAAAAGGTTTCCCTCTTCTATATTTCTCGAATCGGTAGACAGTCCTTTGAAGACTTTGTCCTGCAATCCTCTCGCAAGATCGCCTCCCGTGGCCTTCGCAATCTCTCCTGCCGTAAAGGATGGGACCGGTTGATTCATCAGCCCCTCCCTCTGGCTCTCCTCTTGGCAAGGGCTTCTCTCGTAACAATCCTGTCATCAAAAGAGATTCGCCCGGTCCCGAGGATCTGGTAATCTTCATGCCCCTTTCCGGCTATCAGTACAATATCCGCAGTGTCGGCAATGGAGACTGCCAGTTCTATAGCTTCCCGGCGATCGGGAATCACGATATATCCCTTCCCGTTTTTATTCCCATAAATATTCCCGGACAAGAATCTCTCTATAGAATTTCCATCAATCCCCCCCTCTATTTCACCTATGATTTCCAGAGGATCTTCCGTCCTGGGATTATCAGAGGTTACAATGGCAATATCACTGAGTTCTGTGGCAACCTTTCCCATGGGAGCCCTCTTGGTCCGATCTCTGTCGCCACCACATCCGAAGACAGTGATAATCTTCCTCTTCTTGAACTCGACCAGGTTCTCAAGGGCCCTCTTCAGGGCGTCTTCCGTATGAGCATAATCGACGAATACCGCGGGGTCACCGGGATCGTTCACCCTTTCAAGGCGACCGGGAATATTCTTAACTTTTTCTATCCCTGCCACGATATCCCCCCTGGGGATATCGAGTGAAAGGGCGGCAGTTACGGAGGTAAGGATATTGAACAGGTTGAACTTTCCTATCATTGAAGAAGTCAGCCCAAATTCCCCGTCTGAAGTCCTTATCCGCGCGGTTATTCCGTCCATGGAGAGTCTAAAATCAAAAGCCGACACATCACAGGATTTTTCTATACCGAAGGCCAGCGCTCGCGATCCCTCTTCTTGAATAATTCTCATTCCCCAGGGATCATCGCCATTTACTATCTTCTTTCCACCTGTTATAAGTTCCTGCAAGAATCTCTTCTTCACGAGAAAATAGTTTTCCATCGTTCCGTGATAATCGAGGTGTTCACTGTAAAGATTTGTAAAAATCCCCATCTCATACTCGCAGGCATCTACCCTCTTCAGATCGATGGCATGAGACGATACCTCCATAACGGCGTGAGTAACTCCGGAATCGGCCATCTCCCTCAGTATCCTATGGAGGTCGACAGATTCCGGCGTTGTATTGGGGGATTGAAACGCCCGTCCCCCGTATCGATAGTTGATCGTCCCTATAACTCCTGCGTTAAATCCCGCCTCTTTCAGGATAGATTCCAGGAGATAGGTAACGGTCGTTTTACCGTTTGTTCCAGTAACCCCTATAAGACATATCTCCCCTGATGGATTCCCGTAGAAATTTTTCCCAAGACTTCCCATTACGAGGCGGCTGTCTCTGACCCTGACGGAGGCAACACCTTTTGAGGGGATAATATCTTTTTCATGCACAACACAAACTGCGCCCCTCTTTACCGCCTCCTCTATGAAGTCATGACCATCATGCTTGAGACCCGGAATGGCCACAAACAACGAGCCCTTCCCGCACCGCCTCGAATCGTAACAGATGTCCGATATCTCGGAAGAGAAATCACCCGAGGATTCCACTAGATCTATGCCATTCATGAGCCGAGTAAGTCGCATACACATACCCTAAAGCCCCTTCTTGAACAAAACATAACAGGATTGATGCTCATCTGCCGGGGAACCCGGCGCCGGTTTCTGACTCACAGCCCATCCTGATCCCGAAACCTTCGCCTCAATTCCCATCCTGCGGGAAATCCTCAAAACCTCCCTCATCGACATGCCTCTGAAATCGGGAATAACAGAATCATTCGGTTCCTCCTTATGAAAAAGCTCCTCATAAGTTGACACCCGGACAATATCCACGTTATTTTCCCTCTCATCGGCAATCACCTCTCTGAGTTCTATATCCCGACCAAAGGATCTGAGGATCTGTTCTGAAATATTTTTAAAGACCGGGGCTGCCGCTTCTCCTCCCCACTTCTGTGCCTTAGGTTCATCGAGCATGACAAGAATCGCCATATGGGGATTATCTGCGGGCAAAAACCCGACAAAGGATGCCACCACCTTTTCAGAGGAATACTTCCCTTTCGAAAAGTCAAACTTTTGTGAAGTGCCCGTTTTCCCGGCTACGGTGACGTCGGCCATTCTGGCCCGCTTCCCCGTGCCGTCCTCGACAACATCCGCCAGAATGGCCCTCATCCTCTCTGCCGTGACCGGTGAAATAACCCTTCTTATAACCGTCGGTTTGAACTCCTTTATCACCTGTCCATTTTTATCTATCATGCCCCTGACAACATGCGGTTTCATCAAAACACCATGGTTCGCTATGGCGGAGATAGCCGTAATAAGCTGTATGGCCGTCACTGAAATACCCTGGCCAAAGGCTATGGTTGCAAAATCCACATCCTTCCAATCATCGACATCTCTCAATATCCCACGAACCTCACCGGGAAGATCAATCCCCGTTTTTGCACCAAATCCGAATTTTTCGATGTAATCAAAATACTTTTCCTTCCCCAGCCTTTCGGCAATCTTGACAGAGCCTATGTTGCTTGAACGTTTTAACACCTCCCGGAATGTCAGTTCCTCGAATTCCTTGTTATGGGCCTCATGTATCGTCCTGTTTCCAACAATATAAGCCCCTTTTTCGCAATTAATTATGTCGGATTCTTCCGCGATACCTTCTTCCAGGGCAGCAGCCGCCAGGAAGGGCTTAAAAATTGAACCAGGGTCAAAGCAATCCGTCACCGCCCTGTTTCTAAAGGCACCGTGTGAATATCTGGAAAAGGCATTGGGGTTAAACCGGGGCATATTTGCCATCGCCAGCACCTCACCCGTACGTGGGTCCATTACAATGATAATCCCACCCTTCGCATCGGCCTTCTCAACAGCCTCTTTCAACTGCATCTCAACGATATATTGTACCTTGCTGTCAATGGTAAGAATCAGATTACTCGTCCCCGTACTCTTGACACCCCCTGCGTGATCCTTCTGATAAAGCCTGTTTCCCTTGGCATCCCTTTTCCATATGGCCTTATCGGGCACATTTTTCAGAAAATTGTTATATTTTAATTCAAGTCCTTCCAGTCCGTTGGAATCAAAACCCGCAAACCCGATAATATGACATGCAAGTTCCTTATGTGGATAGAATCGTTTCGGTTCCTGTATCAGATGAACACCGTTCAAATTTAACGCGCTGGTTCGCTTCGCCTGAGCCGGGGAAACCTGTCTCGCAATCCAGGAAAAATTTCTCGATCTCGACAGCCTTTTCTTGATATTGTCCTTTTTCACATAGAGGGCGGAAGACAGTTTTGCCGATATTCCTTCACGATCTTTTATCTTTGAAGGATCGGCATAAACAGAATCGGCAAGGATAGTTGCCGCAAGTTCCTGTCCGTTTCTATCAACAATAGTCCCTCTCTCCGTGTGAAGCGCCAGGCTTCTCGTATGCTGTTTATCTGCCATCGACTTCAGCGCCTGCCCCGACATTATCTGAAGCTGAAATGCCATGGATATCAGCGCTATAAAAAGTATCAGGGAAAATCCCAGGATTGTCGCAATCCTGAATCTTAACCATTTTT
>JAUVXT010000099.1 GCA_030603465.1 Deltaproteobacteria bacterium | reverse complement strand
CCCAGAATCCCGTCCATGTGTATAATCAGCATGTGCAAGCCGAGAAGGATAAATACGACAATCCCCGCAAGGATAAACCAGGTCCAACTTCCCGCTTCGCTTCTCATATCTTTCATAACTATCTCCTTAATGACCCAGGACTAGAAGGTCATATCCCCCTGCTGCTACGAGAAGGATACATATTACCAGCATGATGACCGCCAGGGGCCGCTGGACATTAATTGATGATTTATAAGGATAAACCGGTTCCTCCGCCTTGCCGACGGCAAATCCCAGTTCGATAAGGATGAGACGGATACCGTTTATCGCATGAAAGGCAAACCCGATGATGACCAGCGCTTCGCCTATCTTGAATATGGGATTTTCCATAACGCTCATCACCGCATTCCAGCTCCCCATTCCAAAAATCCTGGTCGAACTCTCGAATATATGTATCATGAAAAAGAGCAGGATTCCGAGCCCTGTAACGCGATGGAGGCTGTAGAGATAACGTTCCAAACCCCATCGACCGCCTCCGACCCAACCGGTTATACCCAAATGACTATCATATCTTTTTATCTTCTTTATCATAGTCCCTCTCCTTAATAGGTGCGCTCAACCGGCTTCCACTTGGTGATTGTTACCGGCTTATAGTCAAGTTTTGGCCCTTTGTCACTGTAACTTGCCAGGGTGTGCTTGAGCCAATTATCGTCATCCCGCACAGGGAAATCGGTCCGTGCATGCGCTCCGCGTGATTCTTCACGAGTCAGAGCCGCCGTTACCAGAACCTCGGCAAGATCCAGCAGATTTTCCGTCTCCAGGGCATTCATCAGGTTCGTATTGTAGACATAATTCCTGTCGGTAACGTATATGTCCTTGAACCGATCCTTCAAGACCATTATTTTATCCAGGCCTTCCTTCAGACTTTCTCCGGTTCTATATACTCCCGCATGTTGATCCATCAGAGCCCTCAGCTCATCCTTGATCTCATAGAAATTCTCTTTGCCGTTTTTCTGGAGATAGTCTACATATAAACGGTTAATTTCTTGATCAACCTGATCCATCGGAAGCTCGCTCAAATCGGGATCCGTTTTTAGATACTTTACGATCTCCTCTCCCGTAATGCCGCCGTATACCAAACACTCGGTAGTGGAATTTGATCCCAAACGATTCGCGCCATGGAGCGAGTGAGCCGCCACTTCCCCGGCTGCCCAGACACCATCCATTTTGGTAGCTCCATTAATATCTGCTTCTACTCCTCCCATGCTGTAATGGGCAACGGCACGTACCGGAATCGGTTCCAATATGGGGTCGAGACCGATAAATTTCATACATACTTCTCTGATCAGAGGCAGGGCTTTATTGATCCTGTCTGCCCCCAGATGGGTCAGATCCAGATGGACGTAATCGAGGCCACTCGGTTCCTCAAAACCGCGACCCTCAATGATCTCAGTCATTTCGGAACGGGAAACGAGATCGCGGGGACCCAGTTCCATCTTTTCGGGAGCATATCTCTCCATGAAACGCTCTCCCAGAGAGTTTCTCAGATATCCCCCTTCACCTCGGCACGCCTCTGTCATTAGAATGCCGCTAGGAACAAGACCGGTGGGGTGGAACTGGAGGAATTCCGGATCTTCTATATTCAATCCGGCCCGGTAAGCCAGTGCGTGACCGTCTCCGCTGACGGTCTGGGAATAGGTGGTAAACCCGTAGAGGGTTCCAAGACCGCCTGAAGCGATTAACATTGCTTTCGCCCTCAGGACCTTAAATTTACCCGTCGGCAGGTCTATCCCGGCAAGCCCGCAAAACTTTCCATCCTCTGCTATGATCGACGTGGCGAAAAATTCCTCATGGCGCGAGAAGTTTTTATACTGCATGAGATTATCATACAGTGTCTGTACCTCAAAAAACCCCGTCTTGTCTGCGGCCATTGTGGCCCTCGGATAACTATGGCCTCCGAATGGACGCTGCATTATTCTCCCGTCTTCCCTTCTAGACCATGGCATTCCCCAGTGCTCCAGAAGCATTAATTCTTTAGGCGCTGTTTCCACAAACCGGTAAATAACATCCTGATCTGCCAGAAAATCGGCACCCTTGACCGTATCCCAGGCATGAAGATCAAGGTTATCCCCATCATCCTCCCGCAATACAGCTGCCGAACCTCCTTCAGCGCATACAGAATGGGGCCGCTGTATCTGCACCTTGGAGACTAACCCTATGCTTGCAGAGTCGTCCATCTTCCGGGCGATCTCGCATGCCGCACGGAGTCCGGCCAACCCTGTACCAAAGATCAGGACATCATGGGTGACAATCTCCATTTCCTTAGCAACACTCTTGAAAGTTTTCATATCTGTGCCTTCCTATTCAAATGTCATTTATTCTTTACTGTACTTTTTTGCGCCCTCCACGTAGAGATCATTCCCCCTGGTGTCGTTAATGACTACTACCGGAAAATCCTCTACCTCCAGCTTTCTGATAGCCTCCGGCCCAAGATCTTCATAGGCCACTATCTCCGCCTTCTTGATGCTTTTTGCAATAAGGGCGCCGGCGCCTCCCGTAGCTCCAAGGTAGACGGCCTTGTGTTTTTTCATTGCCTCCACCACTTCGGGGGCACGATTCCCCTTTCCGATCATACCCTTCATCCCCAGTTCCATAAGCGTTGGAGCGTAGGCATCCATACGGTAGCTGGTAGTCGGACCGGCAGATCCTATCGGTTTCCCCGGTTTGGCCGGAGCGGGCCCCACATAGTAAATGACCTGACCTTTGACATCGAAGGGAAGTTCCTTTCCCTCATTAACAAGATCTACGAGTCTCTTGTGTGCGGCATCTCGTCCTGTATAGATCGTCCCATTCAAATATACCTTGTCTCCAATATTCAACTTTTCCACATCTTCGTCAGATAGTGGAGTCGTTAATTCTATCTTATTTGACATTTTATTCCTCCGACTAAATAGTAGCTTCCTTATGTCTGGATGCGTGACACTGGACATTTACCGCCAAAGGCAAGCTGGCTATATGACAAGGTTCAACCTCAAAGAATACATCCAGACAGCTCGTCGTTCCTCCATAACCCATGGGGCCTATCCCGAGTTTGTTAATCCTGGACAGAACTTCCTTTTCCGCTTCGGCAATCTTAGGATCGGGATTTCTTTCACCCACCTTTCGCAACAGGGCCTTCTTGGCCAGTATTGCTGTCCTTTCAAATGTTCCGCCGATCCCCACGCCGACTATCGTAGGCGGACAGGGATTAGACCCCGACTCCTTCAGGCGGTTGACGATAAAATCCTTGATCCCTTCAATTCCCTGAGAGGGAGTGAGCATATGGACACGGCTCATGTTTTCCGCCCCGCCCCCCTTGGGAACGGCCATAATCTTGATCTTGTCGCCTTGAACGATTTCCAGATGAATGATGGCAGGTGTATTGTCTCCCACATTCTTCCGGGTAAAGGGATCACATGAGGACTTTCTCAGGTACCCGTCGGCATATCCCTGCCGCACCCCTTCGTTGATGGCATCATTAAAGTCGCCACCCACTATGTGCACGTCTTGCCCGAGCTCGACAAAAACAACCGCAAGTCCCGTATCCTGACAGATGGGTGAATGCTCCTCGCGAGCAATCCGAACATTTTCCTTCAACTCCTTGAACACCTCTTTGGCTACGGGAGATTCATCGGTCTCTATCCCTTTATCATACGCAGCTAAGAGATCATCCCCTATATTGCAATTACTATCGATAAAGAGGTCTCTTACCATCTTCGTGATTTCATCAGTTTGAACTTCTCTCATCTTTTCCCCCTATTTTACCTGATCGATAGCTCGCTGCAAGGCACCTTCCAGCAAACTCATGGGCGGTTCCTTGATAAATCCCAACTCCATCAGTTTATCAGTGAGATCGGTTGCCTCCTGAATGTCAGCTTCCGCCTTTTTATATACCTCGTCGGCGCTCATCTCGACTCGCGCAACACCGTCCTTTATTGCCTGCATCGCCACATCCCGCGCCTCTCTGGGAAACACTTCTCTCTCTGTCATAAGGGGAGCAATGCTTTCGGGAGTAATGCCACGGTCTTCAGCCGTCTTGGCCGTCGAGTAGGCAGCGGCAACGGCCATATTATCAGTAATCTTGGATGCCTTGACAATAAGGGCGCCCTTCAGAATTCCCGGAAATCCGAGAGAATTGTTAACCTGGTTCGGGAAGTCCCCTCTCCCTGTGGCAACGATGTAGGCACCGGCCGCTTTTGCCTCATAGGGATATATTTCCGGCACGGGGTTGGCGCAGGCAAAGACAATCGATTTATCCGCCATTGAACTGACCCACTCCGGTTTAATGACACCGGGACCCTGCACTGCGACGGAGATCAGGACATCGGCGCCCTTCATGGCGTCTACTATGGAATTGACTCTTTTCGGATTTGTGGCTTCACAGATCTCCCATTTACGATAGAATCTTGGATCGGCCTTGATGTCATCACGTCCAGTATGCAAGCCACCCCTTGAATCACAGGCGATAACCCTTTCAGGATCGGCCCCTGCCTGTAAAATCAAACGCATAATCGTCGTATTGGCAGCGCCGGCACCGAAGAAGGCCATATTTACCTTATCGATATCTTTTCCTACTACCTTGAGTGCATTTATCAGTCCTGAAAGTGTGACACAGCCCGTTCCCTGGGCATCGTCGTGCCATACTGGAATGTCACATTCTTCCCTTAACGTATCCAAGACCTTGAAGCAGTTGGGCTGTGAGATATCTTCCAGATTGACAGCGCCCACGCTGGGCTGAAGCATCTTAACAAAATTGATTATCTTGTCGGCGTCATGTTCTCCCTTTTCATTATAGCTGTCCACGCAGAGAGCGATTGAATCCAGACCACCCAGATATTTCATGAGAAAGGCCTTGCCTTCCATAACACCAAGTCCACCGGGGGGTGTGCAGTCTCCGTCGCCCAGAACCCTTGTAGAATCACTGACAACAGCAACCAGATTGCCGCGGTTTGAAAGCTCGAAAGAGGCGCTGTTATCCTCCCTGATCGTCGTTGACACCCTGGACACTCCCGGGGTGTACCACACGTTAAACCAGTTAGGACCGTACATACCCGCCTTCGGAACGGTCATCATCTTGCCGCCGTAAAACTTGTGCGCATCATAGGCCAATTCTTTTAAAAACAGGGTCTGTCCCTTGGCGATCTGCTCCTCGGTGAAGTCTTCGGGGAAGGCCTTCTTTAAATCGGTTAATGCTAAATCTATCTTACTCATGTGTCTCTCCTCTCTTATTTTTAATGATCAAACTTTGCAATAAACTATATTTCATAATAGATATCTCACGTATTTTACCATGCAGTGATGTTATGTCATTAATGAGTATTTGTCAAGAGTATTTTTTTAGCCTTTACATCGTTTATTGCTTATAGTATATATTTAATAAAAGCAAGTTGTAGGCACGAAGTATACATTATGACCGATGCGTTGTACATGAAGAAGGCTTTAGCCCTTGCCAGAAAAGGAGGGGGATGGACGAGTCCAAATCCGATGGTGGGTGCCGTAATCGTCAAGGGTGGAGAGATTATCGGTGAGGGCTACCATAAAAGATACGGCGAAAACCACGCTGAAATAGACGCCATCAATAGCGCCTCCCTTTCCATCGAAGGCGCAACTTTTTACATAACGCTTGAACCGTGCACCCACCATGGCAAAACGCCCCCCTGTGTCGAAAAGATTGTTGATTTAAAACCCTCGAGGGTGGTGATCGGCGCCACTGATCCGAACCCCGTTGTCGCCGGCAGGGGAATAGAAATTTTGAAGAGCAGTGGGATAGAAACCAAGACGGGCGTCCTGGAAGAGGAATGCGTAAGGCTGAATGAAAAGTATTTCAAGTATATTACCACCGGCATCCCCTTTATCACACTGAAATATGCACAAACCATCGACGGAAGAATAGCATCCTCGACGGGCCATTCAAAGTGGATCAGCTCGGATGCGTCTCTCAGATTTGCCCACAAGTTGAGAAGCCATCATGACGGCATCATGGTAGGGGTTGGAACGGTGCTTGCCGATAATCCCGAGCTTACCGTTCGCCTCGTAAGGGGAAGGAATCCCACCAGGATCGTGCTTGATTCTCACCTGAAAATACCGATTGATGCGCGTATCCTCCGGAATCAAAGAGACTCAAGGACGATTGTTCTTTACAGCCATCGATATAATGAGAGCAAACTTCTCCTTCTTGAAAAGGCCGGAATAGAAACGATAATGGTCCCGAAACATGACGAAGACCGGATCAATCTGAATGAATGCCTCATTGAATTAGGGAAAAGGAAAATTTCTTCAATCCTCGTAGAAGGAGGGGCACGGATAATAACCTCTTTCATAAAGGAAAGGCTGGTCGATAAGCTGATTGCTATAACAGCGCCAAAGATAATGGGGAAAGGAATCGAAGCGGTAGGTGATCTGGGAATCGCAAGTGTGGATAATTCGATAAGGCTTGACGTAAGAAGGACCTTTCGAAGGGGAATGGACATAATTATCGAAGCCACGCTCGAAAAATAGGTTGAAATCATCCTGTCTTTTACATAATAGCGTCACGCTTTTTTATATTCGTGAAAAGTTATTCTTCTCGTAAGGGGCATCTTTCCCCTTAAAATGCCCGGCAGTGCATGGAATCACTTTTTGCGATTTTGCAGGCTTTTATTCTTTCGGAGACTTTTAATGTCATGGTATGCAGTTTACACGAGATCACGCTTTGAAGATAAGGTATCTACCCTCCTTTCCCAAAAATCTATCGAGACCTTTCTCCCCAAAATAGAGGTATGGAGCAGAAGGAAAGACAGAAGGAAGCGGATTATGATACCCATGTTTTCCGGGTATCTCTTCGTCGATGCTCCCGATTTAAAAAGGGAGAAACAGATTAGCGTGCTCAAGACTCCGGGCGTGGTAAGAATTCTCAGTAAACCCGAGGGTAACGAACCTGCACGTATCCCCGATCAACAGATAGAAGCGATACAACGATTGGTCTGCTCGAAAGTGGAAATCGACACCTGCCTCTATCCCAAGGTGGGTGAGAAGGCCAGGATAATCGACGGCCCGTTCAAGGGCATAGAAGGCATTGTCATGCGCACAGATTATCAAAAGAACATCTTCGTTGTATCCATAGACCTCCTCATGCGTTCTGTGTCCATCAAACTGGAGGGTTTCCAGATAGAAAAAATTTGACGGCGATCAACCCTTGAAGGCCTTCATGGCTTCCTCAGTCAATACATCCCCGCATCCTTTGTACTTCGGTGAGAAGTGGTAAATGGTGATATTCTTGACCCCCGCCTCTCTGGCCAGAGAGCCCGCCTGTTTCGCTGTAAGATGGTATTTTTCTGAGGCCCTTTCTATGTCTTCATCCAGAAATGGAGCTTCGATAAACATTGTGTCAGAAGAACGGGACAGTTCTATAATTTTTCTTGCATTATCTGTACTGTAAATGGCATCGGCCACATAAGAAATCTTCTGCCCCTCTGTTATCTTGATAACTTTGTCTTTCAATACACAGAGAGGGATCGTCCTTTCCACCATTCGGTTGCCCTGTTTCTTTTCTTCAACCTTGATGGGAGTGTTATCGGGATCACCTCTAATGACAGAACTTTTTAACTCTGCCAGCCATTTTCCCGTGGGGAGTCCCATCTCAATAAGGGCATTTTTCTTAACATTGATGTGATTTTTCTCCTCCAGGGAGAAGGCCAGTGACGGGATCTTGTGGTCAAGGAATACACCTCTGACAGAAAAGGCCGGCCTATCAATCAGTGTACCATCGAAAGCCTCGCTTGTATTGATTGCTTCAGGCTTGAATGCCCCTTGACAATTGTAATGCCTTGTTATCTTGACCTCTTTTTGAACCTCCACCACCTTGAGGACAAGATCGTTTGTGTAGTTTTCAACAAGGTTCCACGTATAAGCGCCTATCTTGCTCTCCACATTTTTGATAAATCCAGGCGGGCCAAAAAGGGTAATGTGGCGGTCTCTCCCGAGGCAGACCCTCAAAAGATGATCAAAACCGATGAAGTGATCCATATGTGTGTGAGAGACAAAAATATATTTTATTTTGAGTATCTTTCTGGAGGGGAGGTGATGGATGTCACCGAGATCAAAGAGAATAGCCTCATTTCTGTACTTAAATTTGACATACACACCGGGATCGGAAAAGGGGTCATTAATGAGATGAGCAGTAAACATAAAAATAACCTTTCCCATCTAAATTATATCTTTTTTGAGCTTAATAACTGATCGAAAAATCAAACCTTTCCCTTCATCTTCTCTTTCAGCTTTTCCTTAAGATCACCAGAGGGATCCTCCATTTTTACCTGCAGGACCATGGCCATCCCCTCTGCGGCAACCTTCGGGTTCTGTCCTACTTTGTAGTTGATTGTTATCATCATCAAAAGATCGGCTGTTTTTACATCTATTACCTTCAGTGTTGCGCTCTGAACAACCGTCTTAAATCTACCCACTCCAAACATTCCGAAGGAACGGGTGTACCCGGCGGCTACACTTCCCGTTATAATGGCCTGGGCTCCCAGTATTCTTCCCGATTCCACCATTCTATCTGTGCTGGTAGCTTCCCTTGCACTCTTTTTTAGCTCGTTCCAGCCATAGACCTGAAATCCCAGTCTTGTCAATTCAACACACAGGTTATCTCCCACAACGGAGGCCAAATCCCCTATTCTCCCGTAAGGTCGGGTCGGGCTCTCCCCTCCCATAAATATTGCAATATACGTTATCGCGCCTAGATTCTCTTTTGAAGCACTTTGTGACACAACAACATCGATCTCCGCCTTTTCAACAGCTTGGTAGGCCACCGAACCAAAATGAACTGCCGTCGGTGCAATGGCAACTAATGGCACAACCTGAGCACAACCCGTAAAACAAAACAAGACGAGCAAAGATATAAGATTTCGATTTAGCGATCTTCTTGAAAGGTACAAATCTCGATTCCTGTTCAATCTTTTTATTAAATATTTGCTCCTTATTGCTATCTTTCCAAAAGGAATGGTTAAAATTATGTAACTATTCAGCATAATATATTTTAAGTTCTTTGAAAAAAGTTCTTGACACTGTTTTGGGGCGGTTTTCAAAAAACCCGTTGCAATCTAAAGACATGCCCGCAATGATGCTGTAACGTTACTGGGCTGCCTGGTTTGCC
>JAUVXT010000148.1 GCA_030603465.1 Deltaproteobacteria bacterium | reverse complement strand
GGTTCGCCGAAATCTATCCAAAAAACATCGCCCTGATTAATTACCATTGATCTTTAACTATTTTGTAATGAGTTGATCGCATTTTAGCCACAATCGGTTCGATTTCAGGCAAATCTTCGTATGCAGCGTTAAGCGATTTTAGCAGATCGATATTTGTATTTCGCTGCATGAATTCCCGCGCAGCTATTGCAAACAAACGACTTCTTGATATTTTTGATTTTTTTGCGAGAGCATTCATCTGTTCAAAAAGGGATTTCTCAATCGATATTGCTGTCTTCATATTTGCCATTTGATATGTACCGCCATCATTTGTTGATAAGTATAACCAATGGTATAAAAGAAGTCAATACTTTTTTATTCTTCCTTATATGCGGTAATTCCGGGGACAGTATGCCTAATTATCGACATCCTTCTTTTTTGGACCCGGTTTTTGCCGTCGTAGAACACGGCAAATTGTGGGGTATTCCCAGTACGATGATCCTTGTTATACGTGCCGTGAGATGAGTCTTATCATGTATTCATAAAATGTCAATAATTAAGTATACTGTCCCCGAAATTCCCCCAAAGCCAAAGCCGAGCACGCTTTTAGAAATGAAGACAGGTTCTTCGATTTGTTAATGAACAAGAGGGAAAATACTTTTTCCCTCAAGGGATTTTTTTGCCTATTGACAAAGGTGCGGCTCATATGTGTTATGTTTCTTATTATTTCAAGAATCAGTAGTGAATATATTTCCCAATCCTGTCCCACCTCACGCTGTTTAATTTACGATCCCAAGACCAATAAACATTAATGGCCTTTCCTTTTATTGCTCTTCTATCAACAAAACCCCAAAATCGGCTGTCGTAGCTGTGATCGCGGTTGTCTCCCATGACGAAGAAGGAACCTTCCGGCACCCTGACCGGTCCGAAATTGTCGCGGGGCTGGACGGCACCGGGGATGATGAGGTTGTCCACGTACACCCCGTGCTTATCGTTATAAGGAAGGCCGTTGAGAATGATCCTCTTCTTGCGGATCTCGATCGTGTCCCCGGGGACGCCAATGAGCCGCTTGATGAAATCCTTCGAACGGTCTTCGGGGTAGATGAAGACCACGATATCCCCCCTCTTGGGCTCCTTGACAGGGATAAGGGTGATGTCTGAAAATGGAATCTTTACGCTGTATATGAACTTATTTACCAGGATATGATCCCCGACTAATAGGGTAGGGCGCATGGCACCGGAAGGTATTTTGTATGCCTGAACAACAAATGATGTTAAGAATAATGCGAGAACTAAAGCAAAAACTATTGAAGTTAGATAAACTCCAATCGAACGAAACATTGTTGTATTAAATCTTCGCTTAATTATCCACATGGCAATAAGAAAAGCGGCTATGCCAGTTAAAATCTCAATTGAAACTTTTCCAATTCCAAGTGCGTAAAACAGCGCAGCGGCTATTCTCAGTAAAACTACGAAAAGTAAAATCAACAACCAAGTTGACAAAGCCTTTTTATAGGTCAATTGACTGACCCTAAATATTCTGCCGCCAGCCAGAAGAAATAGAGGGTTAACTATGATTATGCACAAAGTAATAAAGGCGATAAAGACTAAGATCACGAACATAATGCACTCCTTTATCTTGTATCTCGTCGTTACCGGGCGCGTAGCGCCAGGTAACGACGGCGGTCAGGGGCAGCCAGGGCTTCCACTGACCTATGCTAATGATAAACCTACTCTCAAATCTCAATTTTTACGTAGCGGCCTGGCCCTGGCTGTCCCCTGGACTGCCAGGTTAAGCCCACTCTGGTAATTCAGAGACAATACAGTTCCAAGAGCGAATACCCTCAGTTTCCGCTGCCTTTGCAAGCTTAGCGTCAGCGGTAATAAGAACTGACGCTGAGTTTGGACCCAAATGTGAATAAGTGCCACGCATTATAGTCTGAAGCTGTAAAGCATCGGATAAATCAAGTTTGTATTTTCTTGCCAGATCTTCAACAGCTTGTAAGCCTTCAGGTGAAAAAAGGCCTATATCATCAATCTCGATTTTCTTACCCCAAGCCCAGATTATAAGTTCACGTGTTGAACTATAATATTGTTCTTCGTTAATACGACCGTAATTCCACTTACCTTTTATCACACCAAGTGCTTCTGCGAGGCAAAGTGAGGTCGCGCAAAAGTTGATATTTGAATGAAAAAATGAACGAACTGCCTGATGATCGCCTTCATCAATTACAAGTTTTACAAGCGCTGATGCGTCAAGATAACGTGTTTTTGCCCATTGATCTGACATAATTATTTCCCAAGCTTAACGTAGAGCTAACCCGCCGCGTTAGCGATCGGGTTGAATGATTGGTTGGATATTTTTATTCTGTAAATTGGAGGATTGCATGTATTCTTTTCCTAAAAAGATTAAAACGTTCTTTCTCTTTCCCCATTGCATATCTAAGAAAGTCAACGCTGGATATGCCTTCTCTCTTATGTGTCTGGTGATAATTCTCCCATGCCTCTTGGTAGGCTTCTTGTTTTTCGGAAGCGACAAAAGGACGGAATCTTTCAATGGCAACACCCTGGGGAATAAGTTCTTCTCTGAGCATTTTGTCTATGGCATTGAAATCACTGATAAGGTTAAATTTGACGATAACTGGGGCAAAAGCGGCGCGGAAATCGGAAGCGGCTTTATTAAATTCAGTGATTCTTATATTTTCTTTGATTCGATCAATTGCAAGTCTATGTTCAATAAAGAGGCGAATGAAATATCCCAAAAATCCACCAAGAGTCGTGCAAGCAATAGCAATGATATATTTTATCAACTCATCCATCGTGATCCACTTGTCCCCTTTTTATTTGGCATGATTGCAGGAGTTTTATGTCTTGGCTTGATAGACATCTTTATCCAACGCCGGGCATGAGGGGTGCGGAGCACAGACACAGAAATGAAAAAGAAGGCGGCTATTCCCGCGTCCCTCTCAATGCCTTTGTTGTATGCTGTCATAATATTCTTTTCATCCCGGCTTTTTTGTTAAATCTTCATAGTAGCGAATCAACGCAATTATCTTGGCGACATCACGCCCTGAGTTTTTATATTTTTCGCCGATTCCCTTAAGAATATTTAAGACCGTCGCGTCTGATATGTAGCGAAATAGGCTGGATGCCCAAAGTATAAGATTTTCATTCCCCGCATTCTTATAGTAATCCCAAAATTTAACTTCTGTTTCGTCGTAATCAATTTCTATCGATTTTGCCCTGTCTCCATAAATTTTAGTTTCTTCACCTGGATCGTCGGCCACATTCTCAATAAAGAGACAGCCGATTATTAATCTGTCCTTCTCCTCAGCGCCGGGTGGCCGCGTCGTCAAAATTGCCAACCTGCCACGCCTAACGCTGTATATGTGGCGAGGCTGCGTTTTCTCTCCTGTGTGATCCCATCCGGCACCAAAGTACATTTCTTTCAGTGCGATACTCTCATAGCAAGGATGATGCGCTAAAGATAATTCATCACTAAACTCTCGACATTTACTCAGTGGGGAGCTACACCATGCCTTGCCCTCTGATAAATTGAATTTATATGCTGTCAAACTGCATGGAGCCTTATAATATTTATCATTCCAGTTGCATTTCAGGGCAATATTGCCGTCTTCCTTTTTTCCTGCCTCTCGTTTCGATAATATCTCATCAACCTTCCTCGCTAAGAATTCAAGCTCGACAGCGCGGTTTGAAACAATCCTATTTTGAATATCGCCGTCAGCAAGTTGTCTGAGCTTTATCAAATATTCGTTGGCTTTTTCAATTCGCCGCATAGATTCAGAAATGGATTTCTTCCCAATCCACGATTTAATTTCACCGATCAAGGAGTCTATGTTTTCTCTCAATTCTCTAAAATCGTTCATAGTGGTACAATGTTACATTTTTCTTGATTATCATTTATCTGTGCATACAACATTTACGTATCAGGCAATTTTGTCTGATATCCTGATATTGAACGGATAACAGGCAAATTTGCTTGCTTTCAATAGAGTATATTCTCTATGGTCATAAAATACATGATAAAATAGGACGAAAGCTATGTCAAGAAAAAGTAATATTCTTGATGATATGCGTGTGCTGCCGTACCCTTTACCATACTTCAGATCGTGGGAGTGATCCTGCTTGTCGCCTTTCCCCGGCTGGTCCGGTGGCTTCCCGGTATCATGTTCAAATAGATTTCTTCCTGATGGGACGAATCCAGAAAGATAGTATGACGGCAAGAAGATAAACTGCCGTAAGATACATGATTATCTCCAGGGTGAAATCCTCCACATAGATCAACTCTTCAATTTTCTCTATTACGAATGAGCCCGGATAGACCGTCCCGGAAAGATCCCGCGATTGCAGATACGCCTCGATATAGGTAAGGGGACAAATAATTCCTCCCACCTGCATAAAGACCGTTGCTATAATCGCAACGAGATGAATGAGCCTCCATCTTGCCAGATTGAGATAGAGAAACAGGGGGAATCCCAGTATGATAAATATAATCCAGAGAAAATGGATAAAGACTGCAAGATGGCCGGCAACTTTGAAAAGCATGCTGACAGATTCCTCACTTTATGCAGGCGCAAAGCCCCTGTCGTAATGAATAGTTTTTTCGCCGCATCGGGCAAAATGCCGGAATTGCATTTTTCCCTTGACTTTCCCCTTTGAACCTCTTTACGTTGTTGATGATAACGTAGATATCATATACTGTTTCATTATACCATAACAGGGGTAAAGATATATGAAGGACGATTTGAATGAGAAGCGGGAAAGGGAGAAAAAGGCGATTTTTGACGGAATGTCTCCCCGGCGCAGAGATAAGATACTTAAAAAGATGGGCTACGAAAACTGGGATCCATTCCAGGCGCCGAAGGAGCCCATTGACCTGAGGGACCAGAAGGTGGAGCAGGTGGCATCGCTCATATGCAGACGCTTTTTGACGGAAAGTGATATGGATGATTGCAGTTCCGAATATCTTAGATCCGTAAAAGATATGTGCAAGGGTCTTCTAAAGGGGGAAGAAAAGTACAGGGCAATGTACGATTTCTGTAGCTGGTACAGTGAAATAAAGGAAGATGTCCCTTCCCTGTAACCGGTGTCCGTGGAGAGTAGTCGAGGTGAGAGATCTAAAAGTAGCCGCAGTATGCATGCGATCGGAGTTTGGCGGCATCGCGGATAATGTAAAAAGGATGGATTCCTTTGTCCGGGAGGCCGCCTCCGCGGGAGTGGACATGATATGCTTTCCCGAGCTATCCATAACCGGATACAGCATTCGGGAGGATTTACACCCATTTACAGAGTCCATTCCCGGTTCCACAACTGATCATCTGGTAAAGATGGCAAAGGAAAACGGCATTGTGATACTGGCCGGTATGCTTGAAAAGGGGAAGGCGAAAAAGCCATATATCAGTCAGGTAATAGTGGGGCCTTCCGGCATTATCGGTGTTTATAGAAAGACCCATCTCTCTCCATTGGAAAGGAATGTCTATCAACCTGGACGGGAAATAAAAACCTTCAGCTGTGATGACATCACATTTGGGATACAGCTCTGTTACGAGAGCCATTTCCCCGAACTTAGCACTGTAATGTCCCTTCAGGGAGTCGATATTATATTCTTTCCCTATGCTTCACCCAACAAAAGTCCGGAAGATAAGAGGGAAAGCTGGTCGAGAACCCTTCCGGCGAGGGCTTTCGACAACGGCGTCTTCGTTGTGGCATGCAATCAGGCAGGGGAGAACGGCAGGGGACTCTATTTCCCCGGTGTAATAGTAATCCTCGGTCCCACGGGAAAAATTCTCTATCAATATACCGGAAATGAAGAAAAAATGATAATCGGAGAATTGCATAGTAAAGATCTGAATAGAGTCAGATCCGATAAGATGCAGTCCTTCATGAAATATCGCCGGCCTGAACTGTATGGAGAAATATCCGGCACGCATAAGGATAAGGTATAATCACACGATTCCAGAAAATCATTGATACGCATCTGAACATGAAGAAATCTCACGTATGCTCCGGGGATGGGATCGATATTCCGGGGAATCGCCTCCGGCGGGTTTCAATAAAAATCTTGACATGATCGGTGGCAAGGGTATAAATGTATGTAATAAAAAATCGTCAATCTATGTAAACCATGGGAGAATAAAATGAGTGATGAGAAACAGGCGGTTCTAGATTACTTCGCCGCGAAAAAGGGGAAGTCGAAGCTATATTTCAGTGATCTTTTGAAGGCGGTTCCCGGTTCGAAACCAAGGCAGTTCAAAAAGATAGTTAATGAGATGATTCAGGAAGGATTACTGGTCTATTGGTCAAGCGGCAGCACGACAATGTATATGCTCGCCGGTGATGGCCAACTGGCTGCTGAAGAAGCCGGCATGAGTGACGCGGGGAAGGAATAAACAATCTTCCGACCATGATTGTTCCTACATCTGAATGATAAAAAAGGGGATAAAGACCTTGGTCTTTATCCCCTTTTTTATTTTTGTTTAGACACAACCTGTAGGTTTGGGAAGTCCCGCTACCTTACAGGCACCCTTTGCGGGTCCCGATGGGAAGAGTTCATAGATGTATTTCAATTTGAACCCCGTGTTCTTTGTGAGCAGTCTGATCATCGGTGCGATACCGTACTCTTTGTAGTACTCCTGAAGGTAATTGACTAACTTCC
>JAUVXT010000004.1 GCA_030603465.1 Deltaproteobacteria bacterium | reverse complement strand
GCGATCGGCACCTTTAAAATCAGAATAGATACCTTCATTAAATTTTTAGATTCCAAGATAGAAAAGGCCGGGTTCTTCAGGTCGCAGAAAACGGGCGATTCATTCATAGATGTGAAAAATGACCTTGAATTGCTTGATAATATTAAGATTTCCGAAACAGAAGCAACCATTAAAACTCTGAAACTTACCAAAAATAAAGACAGTCTCATTAATGTATACAGACATAAAATAAGGACAATGGATGTCGAGAGAAAAAAGAAAGAAAGGGAGGCATTGATTGCCAGAAAACTGTTGGAGAACATGAAACAGCCGGGAAGATACGAACTATCGAAGAGTGTGGGTAGCGAAAAAGGAGGAACAAGTCTGGTTCTTGATACTTCCTTTATCAAGGATCTGGTTAAGCAAGATTCTTCCGCGCTTCTTTTAAAAACCGCCCTGCAGGCAGAAATAGAGGCAAAAAATCTGGAAGTTGATAAGGAATTTCTGGAAGAAGAGATTGCTCTTTTAAGGGAGAAGGAGAAGGAGAAGGAGAAGGAGAAGGAGAAGAGAGATATTGCCTATATACAGACGGGCCTGAAGGATATAGAGGACAAAATTGTTGCCTTGTCAAAAAGGGCAAATGAACTGAATCGGGAATATCTCGGCAGGCTGATAAATAATGCTGTACAAGTGGCCAGTGACCCTCAAACCAGCTCAGTGAGGTCAAAAAACGTGAAGAAGATCGTCCTCCTCGCCGGAGTCGTCGCGCTGTTCATGTTCGTTTTCCTCGCCTTCTTCATCGAGTATGTCTGGAATGCCCGACGGGAATTACGGGCAAGGAAGGGTCAGGCATAACAAAACGACAGAAAAGATGATTGATTTTTCGGCGACTTTGTGCTAGAAGCCACACGGTTAATGGGTAAAAAGAAGGCAAAAACGGCATTTGAAATGGCCTATGCGGCAAGTCTGGGCATAGCCATGGTTATAGCGATCTTTGGAAGTCTCTTAATCGGGGTGTATCTCGACAGGAAACTGGGCACGAGAAACATCTTTACACCTATTTTTCTGATAATAGGGATAGGAGCCGGTTTCAGAAATTTCTATGTATTTATAAAAAAGCTTTTCCCCGAAGAGACGCGGAGAAGATCGGCCGGGAAAAAGAAAGATGAAGGAAGCAAAGAAAAGCCCTCTGCAGAAAAAGATTGAGATGGGAAACTGGATCGTCCTGGGAATATCTCTTCTTCTCAGCGCTCTCTTTTTGCCGCATCGTTTTACCATAGGAATCCTTGCGGGGGGGATTATCAGTATCGCAAACTTTTACTGGCTTGCGAAAGACCTCAAGAAACTTTTCCGGCAATTTTCGGAAGGAGTTACAACAAAAAGGGCAAAACACTACATACTGATGAAGTTTTACCTGCGGTTCATTGTTACCGGCGTTGTCCTCTACTTTGTGATAACCCGGATGCCTGTCAGCGTTATCGGTCTGGTCGTCGGACTTTCCATTGTCGTCATCAGCATCGTGTTGACTATTGTAATTGAAAATCTAATAAATTCCATAAGGAGGCCAAAGAAGAAAAATGCATCCCCTGTTATTTCTTGAAAATTCCTATTTTCCGCCACATGTGACATACACATGGTTTATCATGCTTATGCTTATCCTCGTTGCCTTTCTGGGCACGCGGCGCCTCTCAATCTATCCCGGTAGATTCCAACATGTTATGGAACTGATCATAGACGGCATCAATCAGGGTATGATTGCGACGATGGGCGAGGGTGGAAAGAGGTACTTTCCCCTCATAGGCACGCTGGCCCTCTTCATCGTGGTCGCCAATCTGCTCGGCATAATCCCCGGTTTTGAATCTCCCACAAGCAACCTCAACACGACCGTTTCCATGGCCCTTGTTGTGTTTGTTATGACCCATATTGTGGGGATAAGAGTTCACGGATTTAAATATATAAAACAATTTATGGGCCCAGTCTGGTGGCTGACACCCATCATGATGCCGATAGAGATCGTGAGCCATCTCTCACGCCCGCTTTCCCTTTCGGTGAGACTCTTCGGAAACATTATGGGCGAGGACCTGGTGCTGGCAATCGTCCTGATATTGATACCCTTTCTTGTTCCTCTGCCGCTATTCGTGCTCATGATCTTTACATCGATTATTCAGACGATGGTCTTTGTCATTCTTTCGATGATGTATATATCGATGGCGATGGAGGAGGCGCATTAGGAGGCCGTCAGGGAATAGTTCTTTGTTTCATTTTTACACTGTTTGTTGCTTGCAGAGGGGTTGATATTCCGTTGAATGTTGCCCCCTTTTTTGTGGCTTTTATGCTTGATGCCGCGTAAAATACTTCAGCGGACCGCCCGGCATCCAATCTCACAAAATTCTTGAAGTGTTTTAATGGGTATGATAGGTTTTCCGAAACCTTGATTAGCGGTAAAAATAGTCCGGAAGAGGGTATAATGGAAGAAGAAAACAAACTGACCAAACCTCAGGGGGGGGATACGGAACCGGTACTCAACGGTCTGGAGAGTCAATCCGGAAGCCTGGCAGAGATGGGGGATAATGAGAAGATCTATGACCTTGTTGATGTGATTGAGGAATATAGTGACGAAGCCGTAACCGATGATGTCGTGGAAGAAGAGATAAGAAAAAATGTTTCTGAAATAGCCGAAAGGATTGCCAGAGAGATGTTCCCCCAGATTGCCGAGAGACTTATAAAAGAGGAGATAGGAAAGCTGAAGGAGAAGGTGGAAGAATAAGGTGTTAAAGGCAGCTATGAAGAAGGTTTTTTTCGCTTTGCTTGCTTCTGTTTTTTTGATCACACTTTCTTGTCCGGTTCAGGCCTTCCCGGGGCAAGGGATTAGGATCGAAGAGGTTGAGGCCGAAGGCGCCGATGTGATAGTCAATGAAGATACCGCCCTTGCCCGGAACAACGCAATAAAAGATTCTTTGAGGAAGGCCGTAGAGATTGCGGTTGGCGCGTTCCTTTCTTCTGATGTCATAGCCCGGAGCTTCGAAATAATAAACAATGAGATTTATGCAAAAGCGCAGCATTACATCCAGAATTACAGAATCATAGAAGAAAAGGCCGATGATAATCTCTATAAGGTCAGGATAAAGGCGGCGATTTCCGCAGGAAGTATAAAAAATGACCTTAAGACCCTGGGGCTTCTCATAATGGAAGAGTGGCAGGAGGAGATGGCTGCCGTTGTGACGGTTTCAATGACAGTGACAGGGATAGGGAGTTATTCCGATTATGTCAGGTTGAGGGGGGCGCTAAAGAACGAAGTCAAAGGGGTCAGGAATCTTTACCAGCGCCGCATGGAATCGGGGATGGCCAAACTCGCGATCGAGATGGATGGTGGCGCAGAGATTCTGGCCGACAGACTTGCCCTGAAAGACTTTAAATCCTTTTCGCTTGACATAATCGATGTTACTGAAAATAGTATAGACGTGAATATGGTAAAATGATTGGAGATATGAATGTTCCTTTGCAGGTTTAAGAATATATTTGTGCTGACAGTAATTGCGCTCTTTCTGTCCGGATGTGGTGGTTCCAAGATTCCCGGTTTGAATGTTAAGGATTACAAGAAGAAGGGCGTTCGGCTTGTTGCGCTGATGCCCGTCGACAACAAGACAAAGGACGCGAATGCGGCCGGGGCGCTGAGAAGAGAAGTGCTTGAAGCGCTTTACTTCAAGGGATATCCGAAGATACCCCTCGATATCATCGATGAAAAAACAGCAGAGATTTATAAGGAGAATCCGGGCCCCGAAAGGGGACATATTCCTCCCGCGGTTCTGGGAGAGCTTCTCGGTGTGGATGCAGTCATGTACTGCACCCTGGAGAAATGGAAGACCTCCTATCTCTATGTTTACGCAAAGACAGCGGTTTCCGCGACCTTCGAATTGAGGAGCGCTAAAACGGGGGAGACTCTGTGGAGCGCTGAAGATAAGATTGCGGAACGGCACTACGATTTTACAGAGAGGAGGCTTGAGATGAAGTCGCGGCAGGTATACGAGCCGATCATGCAAGAGATCATAAGAAAGGCTATGTCAACCCTCCCTGCCGGACCCGATTCGATAGAAAAACTGCCTTCCAAAAAAAGCTGGTGGAGGTTTTGGTGAAACCAATGAAAATCAAGATTATATTTGCGTCTATTTTTTTGTTCCTCTTTAGCCTTTCGACAGAGGTTATCGCGAAAAGACCCGTTACCTTAAAGGTTGAGGGAGGAGAGACAAAAGTTGCGCTGATCGAAGGTTTTGCCCAGGTCATGAGAGCGGAGACGAAAGACTGGATTTCACTGGAGGTGGGCAATATCCTGAAAGATGGCGATCAGGTGCATACGGGAATCGATTCCAGGATGGAATTGATGCTGCCCGACAGTACCATACTCCGCTTTGCCGACAATACACGTTTCAGGATTGTCCGGATTGATGTAAGCGAGGAAGCGAAGAAGAGAAATGTCAAGATAGATATCACACTGGGCAGGACATGGGCGAATGTGAGCAAGATGCTCGGCGTTAAGTCTGACATCGAACTTTCCTGTGAAAACGCCGTCACCGGCGTCAGGGGGACGATTTACAGGATGAATGTCTATGAGGATAAATCGGCGCTGGTGAGGGTCTACGATGGAAACGTCTTTGTCACCGGCGGCGGGGGAAAGAAAGAGGAAGTGCCGGAAGAGATAACCGATCCCTACAAGATAGCCGGACCTCATAAGGTGCCCGGCCCCAGAAAGGTAACCATCGAGGAATGGACGTATATTATCCGGTCCATGCAGCAGATCAGAATCAGGTCCGATGGGTGGGCCGAAAAGCCGATAGGATTTACAGATCAGGAAGATATGAATGAGTGGGTGGACTGGAATAAGAAGAGAGATGCCGCGGCATCCAATTATTAATGTTGACGACTTCGTAAAAAGCTCCGCTATGCCGACACGTCGGCATTGTAATTGGAACGAACTTGTTGTGTAGCGTGGGGCCTCTGTGCCCCACAGATTGGTTGCCCACAGAGAGGCAACGCTACAGCACCTTTGCGGATTTTAATAACCCCTTAAGGGAGGTTTAATTGTCTTTTGCCGGTATGAATATTCCCAACTCATTGACCCTCCTCCGGATAATTCTGGTTCCCGTTATCGTCATATTTCTCATCGATGGAGACTATCCCGGGGCGGTGATTATTTTTATAATCGCGGGCATCACAGATGCCCTTGACGGTTTTCTTGCAGGGGTTTTAAAACAGAAGACGATTCTAGGCGCCTATCTCGACCCGCTGGCGGACAAGGCGCTCCTGGTAAGCTCTTTCATTACCCTGTCCGTGCTGGGGATCATTCCCGGATGGCTCGCCGTTATAGTCATCAGCAGAGATATGGTAATTCTGCTCGGCATCTCACTCCTTTTTATTATGTCGGTTTCCTTTGAGATAAAGCCGGCCTTTATAAGCAAAGTTACAACTCTGTTCCAGATTCTTACGGTCTTTCTCGTTCTTATATCGAAATGCTTCCCTTCATTTGCGAATTATGGGATGATCGAGATATTTTTCTGGCTAACGGCCATTGTTACCGTGATTTCAGGTTTTCATTATCTCCATAAAGGCATAAAGTTTATAAACGGCATCTGATAATATTTCTTGACACAAAGGTTGTTTATTGTTAGTAAATTCTCAAATTTTGAACTGAACAGCGAGCGTATTCCCCTATGCTTGCGGTGGGGTTAGCGAGCGAATAAAAATAACAATTTTCCTTAACAATCGGAGATTCCCCGCAGCTTGCTGCGGGGAGCTTCAATGCGCTTATAGGCACGTAGCTCAGTGGGAGAGCATCACCTTGACACGGTGGGGGTCCAGGGTTCAAATCCCTGCGTGCCTACCATTTCTTTAATGACGAAAGCGTTATTGAAAGGGCATCACCACAGGGTGCCCTTTCTTTGGTCTGATGCCGGAACGTTCATGGCGGATGTGGGCGCAATATTTTAGTGTTTGCGAGTTTTATAATATATTGATAAGTATTTTATATTCCGTGGTATTTACAAGGCCATGCTTTGTAGATTGGGAAACTTATTATGGGACAAATCAGAGTTAACTTGCCCGGCAATGTTACATTAAAACACAATGCCGGAGATACGGCAAGAGATATTATTTCCGCGTGGAAGGAAGAACTTCTTGCGTCGACTGTGGGGGCCAGAATAAACGGCAATGTTGCGGATCTCTCACATCCCGTAATGGAAGACGCTGTCATAGAACCCGTGGATGTAAAGGATAAAGAGGGACTGGAGATACTGCGACACAGCATATCCCATGTGATGGCACAGGCGGTACAGGCTGTATTTGAGGGCGTCAAGGTAACCATCGGACCTTCCATAGAAGACGGCTTCTACTACGATTTCGAATATGCCGACACCTTTACACCGGAGGATCTTGAAAAGATCGAAAAGAGAATGAAGAAGATCATCTCCGCGGACCATCCCTTCATCCGGAAAGAGGTCTCCAGAGATGAGGCGGTTCATTTATTCCGGGAAAAGGGTGAGACATATAAGGTCGAACTCATAAATGACCTTCCCGATGACGTGACCCGTGTATCTCTTTACAGCCAGGGGGAATTCGTGGATCTCTGCCGGGGGCCTCATGCGCCTTCAACGGGTATGATAAAGGCATTCAAACTGTTGAACGTGGCGGGAGCGTACTGGCGGGGTGATGAAAAGAATAAGATGCTCCAGCGAATTTACGGTACCGGTTTTGCCACGGAAAAGGAACTGTCAGACTATCTTGAAATTATTGAGGAGGCGAAAAAGAGGGATCACAGAAAGCTGGGCAGGGAACTTGATCTTTTTCAGATGAACGACGAGGCAGGGCCCGGGCTGGTTATCTTCCATCCCAAGGGGGCGCTTTTAAGGACAATCATCGAGGATTGGGAGAGGAAGGAACACCTGAAGCGCGGTTACGGTATCGTCATGGGGCCGCAGATCCTGAAGGGCGATCTCTGGAAAAAATCGGGTCACTTCGATCACTACCGCGAGAATATGTATTATACAGAGGTGGACGAACAGATCTACGGCATAAAACCGATGAACTGCCTGTCCCACATGCTGATCTACAAGTCGCGAATAAGGAGTTACAGGGATCTTCCCCTGAGGTATTTTGAACTGGGAACAGTTCTCAGGCATGAGAAGACGGGCGTTCTCCACGGCCTGATGAGGGCGCGTCAGTTTACGCAGGATGACGCCCACATATTATGCACGCCGGATCAGCTGAATGGTGAAATCAGGGCAATAGCCGATCTTGTCGGTTATGCCATGCAAATATTCGGCTTCGATTATGAAGTGGAATTGAGCACGAGACCTGACAAATCGATCGGGTCAGACGCGGATTGGGAAATGGCCACAACTGCCCTTGACCAGGCCCTCAAGGATAACGACATGATCTATGATGTCAATGAGGGTGACGGCGCCTTTTACGGGCCAAAGATAGATTTTAAATTAAAGGATGCCCTGGGAAGAAAGTGGCAGTGCGCAACGATTCAGTGTGATTTCACGCTGCCTGAAAGATTTGATTTGAGCTACATAGGTCCCGATGGTGAAAAGCACAGACCCGTCATGCTTCACCGGGTTATCCTGGGCGCCATAGAGAGATTTATGGGAGTCCTGATAGAACATTATGCCGGGGCGTTTCCCGTATGGCTTTCCCCGACGCAGGCTGTTATACTTACCGTTACCGACAGACACATACCTTACGGGGAAGAGGTGTACACGAAACTCATCGATAGCGGTGTTCGTGTCGAGAAGGATTTCAGAAACGAAAAACTGGGCTTCAAGATAAGGGAAGGGCAGATGCAGAAGGTTCCCTATATGCTCGTTATAGGTGACAGGGAGATGGAGGCCGGTACGGTTGCACCCAGGCAGAGGGACGGGGAGAACCTGGGATCGTTGAAAATAGAAGAATTTTCTGCTATTATAAAGGAAAAGTGTAGCATGTATAAGTAGAAAAGACGGGAGACAGGGAGATTAATCGTAAATCATGGAGGTGACACATAGCTAAAAATCTGAGAATTAATACCGAAATCAGGGTCGATAAGGTACGTGTAATCAGCGCAGAGGGAGAGCAACTGGGTATTATACCTATGTCGCAGGCTCTCGGGGAAGCGGAAAAAGCCAGCCTTGATCTAGTGGAGGTAGCCCCGAATTCTTCGCCTCCGGTCTGCCGGATAATGGATTACGGGAAATACCGGTACCAGCGCAGCAAAAAGCAAACCATATCGAAAAAAACCGCAAGTACCGTTCAGTTAAAAGAGATCCGCGTCAGGCCGAAGATAGAGGAACACGACCTGCTGGTAAAGCTCCGTCATGTGAAGCGGTTTCTTGAACAGAATAACAAGGTAAAAATAACGATGATGTTCAGGGGCAGAGAGATAGTCTATTCTGAAAAGGGAAGGCAGATGATGGAGAATATAAGGGAGCGGCTCGGCGAATTATGCGTGATCGATCAGCCCCCAAAGCGTGAGGGGAGAAACATGATTATGGTTGTGTCTCCGAAGAAATGACGATAAAATTTAAAGGTAGGTGACTGAATGCCAAAGATTAAGACACACAGAGGAGCGGCAAAGAGATTTAAGATTACCGCATCGGGAAAAATTAAAAGGAACAAGGCTTATGCGAGTCATATTCTGACCAAGAAAACACGCAAGAGGAAGAGGACCATGAGAAAATCGGGTTTCCTGAACAAGAGGGATATGGAAGGCATCAAAAGATTGATTCCTTATGCTTAATTTCGCACAAAACAGATGGGAGATATACAGGAAATGTCAAAGGTAAAAAGGAGTATAAACGCAAAGAAGAAAAGGAGAAAGATCCTGAAGCTGGCCAAGGGGTTTTTTGGAGCCAGGGGCAGGTTATACAGTCTTGCCAAAGAATCGGTAATGAGGGCAATGAAATTTGCCTACAGAGATAGGAAGGTTCGGAAGAGAGATTTCAGGAAGCTCTGGATAGCAAGAATTAATGCGGCTGCCCGCATGAACGGCGTAACATACAGCAGATTGATAAACGGATTGAAGAAGACCAGCATGGAATTGGACAGAAAGATTCTGGCAGACCTTGCAGTGAACGATCCGGGAGCATTTACCCGGATTGTTGATATGGCTGTGAAAGGTGAACAGGCTGCATGAGAGAGGCTCTCGAGGAACTCCAGAGAAAGGCGGCGGGGGAGGCAGCCTCTGCAAAAAGCATAGAAGAGTTTCTTGCCATACGAACCAGATATCTCGGGAGAAAGGGGCTACTTACAGATGCCCTCCGCAGATTGAAGGATGTCCCCCCTGAAGAGAGACCTGCTCTGGGAAAACTTTCAAATGATATAAAAGAGTCCATTTCAAAACAACTCGATCAGGCCCTGGAAGATATACAATCCCGGGAAAAATATGACGCCCTTAATGAGGAGGGAATAGATGTAACCCTCCCGGGCAGGACGCGGAGATACGGGAAGCTTCACCCCGTTACGCAGGTTGATAACGAAATCTGTACAATTTTTTCGAGTCTCGGGTTTTCTATTGTGAGGGGACCTGAAGTTGAGCTCGATTACTACAACTTTGAGGCCCTCAATATCCCCAAGGACCATCCTGCGCGTGACATGCACGATACCTTTTATGTGGAGGATACGATAGTCCTCCGCACTCATACCTCTCCCGTTCAGATCAGGACGATGGAAAAGCAGCGTCCACCTGTCAGGATACTGTCGCCGGGCAAGGTGTACAGGCCCGATTCGGATATTTCTCATACTCCCATGTTTCACCAGGTTGAAGGTCTTCTCGTCGATAAGGGGGTCACCTTTGGTGATTTGAAGGGTGTCCTGACCTATTTCCTCCAGGAGGTATTCGGCAAGGATACGAAACTGAGATTTCGTCCCAGTTTCTTCCCCTTTACGGAACCCAGCGCCGAAGTGGACATACAGTGTGTCATGTGCGGAGGTTCCGGTTGCCGCGTATGCGGACAGAGCGGATGGATAGAGATCCTCGGGTCCGGCATGGTCGACCCCGAGGTTTTTAAGGTGGTCGGTTACGATCCGGAGGAGATTTCCGGCTTTGCCTTCGGCCTGGGGGTGGAAAGGATCGCGATGCTCAAATACGGCATATCAGATATCCGGTTGTTTTTTGAAAATGACCGGAGATTTTTAGAACAGTTTTAGGAGAGTCTTTTATCAATGCTAGTCAGTCTTAAATGGTTGAAAGATTATGTCGATATAGATATCGGCCCGGAAGAGGTTGCCGAAAGGCTCTCCATGGCGGGTATAGAAGTTGAGTCTGTAGATGAGACAGGTCCCGATTTTACCGATGTGGTCGTTGCGAAGATACTCTCCATAAAGCCCCATCCCAATTCTGACAAACTGTCATTGTGCGAGGTTACGACGGGTGATCGTACATATCCCGTGGTGTGCGGCGCTCCCAATGTTGCCGCGGGGATTCTCGCGCCCTTTGCAAAGGTGGGGGCCACTATACCGGGCGGTTATTCGATAAAACATTCAAAGATAAGAGGGGAATTATCGGAAGGGATGCTCTGTTCCGAGGAAGAGCTGGGGATCGGCGATGACGCTTCAGGAATAATGATGCTTCCGGGAGATATGAAACCGGGTGACGATCTGGCTGCGGCGCTGGACCTGAGAGAGGTCACACTGGATGTGACGATTACACCGAACCGTTCCGATTGTCTCAGCATGGTAGGGATCGCGCGGGAGATTGCCGCCATGACGGGAAAGACGGTCAGGTATCCGGAAATTGTCTTTTCCGAGGGAACGGAGGATATCGGAGATATTACCTCCGTCGATATCATGAATTCCGAACTGTGCCCCAGATATGCTGCCAGGGTGATAAAGAATGTAAAGGTCAGGCCCTCGCCTTCGTGGATGAAGAGAAGACTCGAAGCGGTGGGACTGCGGGCAATAAACAGTATAGTCGATATTACCAACTTCGTAATGATGGAACTTGGACAGCCGTTGCACGCCTTCGATTTCCGATACCTTGAAGAGGGGAGGATCGTTGTGAGGGGCGCCACCGAGGGCGAAAAGTTTGTCTCCCTCGACGAAAAAGAAAGAGTCATGAGGGGTGACACCCTTATGATATGCGACGGCGTCAAACCCATCGCAGTTGCCGGTATCATGGGCGGACTCAATTCAGAAGTGGAGGAAGATACCGAAACCATCCTCCTGGAAAGCGCCTATTTTAATCCTTCCTCTATAAGAAAGAGCTCCAGGACCCTGGGGATGAGTACAGATGCCGCCTTCCGTTTTGAACGGGGGATAGACCCCGAGGGGGTTATCAGGGCATTGAACCGTGCGGCCCAGCTTATAGCGGATCTTTCCGGCGGAACTGTCTGCAAGGGATATATCGACCGGTACCCCAACAAGCTGGAAGCGGTAACAGATGTTCCGCTTCGTGTGGACAGGGTCAATGAAATACTTGGCACAAAGATCGGCGCCGATGAAGTGAAAGATATCCTGGAAGGTCTTGAAATGGATGTCAGAGGGGATGAAAAGGGAAATTATTTTGTCACTCCCCCCACATTCCGTGTCGATATTTTCAGGGAGATAGATCTTGTCGAGGAGATTGCCCGGATAAAGGGTTATGACAATATTCCCCTTTCCCTTCCCACCCTCTCTGCCGGAGCAAATATAGGGGATAAGAAGAATGCCGTTGAGGATAAGATAAAGAGTGTCCTCAATGGATACGGCTATTCGGAGGTCATAAATTACAGTTTTACGACATCGGAGGCGGCAAACATTCTCAGCCTTCCCGAAGACGACGAAGGCCGCAGGTTTGTAAAACTGAGGGACCCCCTTTCTGAAGATATGTCCGTTATGAGGACGGGACTTGTCTACGGGCTTCTCGAAACGGCCAGGAAAAATATATATGTGGGCAATCCAGACCTCAAGATATTCGAGACAGGGAACATCTTTATAGGATCGGGTTCGGGTAAACTCCCCCTTGAAAGGGAGAAGATTGCTGCCCTTGTCACGGGGTCAAGGTACGGGAAGTCGTGGCACTTCGGGGAGCTTGATTCCGACTTTTATGATCTGAAGGGATCTGTGGAGAGTCTTTTTGAGGCGCTGAAGATCAATAATGTCGAATTCAAATCCGCAAATGATATACCCTTCCTGCATCCCGGAAGAGCCTGCCTGGTTGTTGCAGATGAGAAGGCTATCGGATTTATGGGGGAAATCCATCCCAAGGTCTTAGCGAATATAGATCTCAAACAGAGGGCGGTGGTATTTGAACTGGACCTGTCTGTGCTTGTGGATCTCTTTTCTGAAGAAATTCTTTACGAGGAAATCGCCAAGTTTCCCTCCGTCTCCAGAGATGTTGCATTTGTCGTTGATCATGGTATAAGGGGACATGATATGGTAAAACTGGCGCTGGAAAATGGGGAAGGACCTCTGCTGGAGGATGTGTCTATCTTCGATGTTTACGCCGGCAAGGGAATCCCCGAAGGAATGAAGAGCCTGGCTATAAGATTTACATACCGTTCTTTAGATAGGACTCTTACCGATGATGAGGTAAATAAGGTCCACGACATAATAGTGGCGAAAGTTGTCGAAAATACGGGCGCCAAAATCAGGGGCGCCGGGATCTAAAATCATTATAGAGGAGGGGTAAGATGACCAAGGCAGATATCATACAAAATGTTCATGACAAGCTTGGTTTTTCAAAAAAGGATTCCGCGGAGATCGTGGAATCGGTCTTTGATATCATGAAGGAAAATCTGACCCGCAGTGAAAAAATAAAGATTTCAGGATTCGGGAATTTTGCTGTAAAAGAAAAAAAGGCCCGAAAAGGGAGGAATCCTCAGACTGGCGAAGAGATAGAGATCTCTTCAAGGAAGGTTTTGACCTTCAGGCCGAGCCAGGTTCTGAGGAGAACACTTAACGAAGAATGACCCTCAAACAAGCCGGGGGCAGAGTCTGACTCATGAGTGACACCATTCCCGACAAGAGCTATTTTCGTATCGGAGAGGTTAGCAAGATACTCGGGGTAGAACCCTATGTCGTGAGGTACTGGGAGTCCGAGTTTAAAACGGTAAAACCGGTTCGCACGAGGTCTGATCAGCGTCTTTACAGGGAAAAGGATGTAGACGAATTGCTAACCATCAGGGACCTCCTGTATAAAGAAATGTTTACCATAGCGGGGGCCAAAAAACGGCTGGCCCAAATGAAACGGGAAACTTCCGGTCAGCGGGATGAAAATTACAGCAGACTGGTAGAAATCAAGAAGGGCCTTCAAGAGATAAGGAAGATTCTTGGATGAACTGAATAGCGAGCGCATTCCCCGCAACTTGTTGCGGGGGGCTTCAAGTTTTGTTAATGGTCAGGATATAAGCTTTACAGCTCACAGTTGGAAGCTATTCTAGATTAGAATTTCAAGGGCCGGTTATTTTCACGTTACCGGCCCTTTTTTATAGATTCTTATAAGAAGCCGTGAAATTCTATTTCTTATTCCCTCTTTTCGACGCCTTCAGCGGATTGATTTTCTGTGTCTTTTCTTCCTTGACAGATTTACTGTGTGTTGCTGAAGGACACCCTCCGAAAGACCATTTGCTGGCCGGATCAGGGTAGAGCATACAGTACTTTCCAGTGGGACTTTCTATGATCTTTGTGCACTCTCCGCACTCATCGATCACGTTATGGCAGGACCCGCCATTAAATCCACATCCCTTTTTGGTCATAAAGACACATTCACTTCCTTCTTTAATCGTTTGACAAACCATGGCTATCATTCCCCCTTTCATGTTTTATTTGTTAATTTATAAAAAAAACGGGTTGCCCTCATCTATATGATGATTATACGCAACCCATATGTTGCTGCCTTCCCTTGAGACTGGCGCTTACTAACAAAAATTGATTTCCCTGTCAACAAAAAAGTAAGCTAATGCTGTTCATAGCCTCTATAAGAATTGACTTAATATAGTTATCGTGTTAAAAACATTGGATTTTAGTGAAAAGTATAAGGAGTCTACCGTAATGCGGACAATTGACCTGGTAAAGATCTTCTTTAGGTCCCTTTCCATAGGGTCTTCATTTAATTTTTCGCATATGCAGAATATAGGGTTTGCATATTCCCTGATCCCTCTGGTCAAAAGACTGGGAGGAGACAGGAAAGGGGCTGCCCAGATATTGGAAAGGCATATCCAGTTTTTTAATTCGCATCCCTATATGGCGGGACCTATAATAGGTTCTGTAGTAAAATTGGAAGAGAACTGCAAGGGGGGTGACTGTCCAGAGGCGGTTAAACTGAAAAAGAATCTCATGTCGCCATATGCCGCCATGGGAGACCCCTTTTTCTGGGGCGCCTTAAAACCCCTGTCCCTTATTGTGGGGGTCATCATAGCGATAAAGGGGCTGATACTGGCTCCGCTGGTTTCCATTATGATATATAATTCCGTACATATATGGGTGCGATTAAAGGGCTTTGTTGAAGGATATAGAGATGGCCGAGGCGCAATCGATTTTTTGAAGACCATTAATATGCCGAATATATCCAGAAAAATAAGATGGGTTTCCGTATTCCTTCTTTCTCTTCTGACAACTGTCATTCTCGCTGTTCGGCCCGTTCCGGGAGTAGAGGATCTTGGCTTTTTCGGTAGCTTACCGGTGCTTGTTGCAATAATTGTTTGTTCCTGGGCGATAGGGAAAGGGGTATCCCCCCTTACAATACTTTACGGGTCATCGGTTGTATTTTTGTTAATAGCTATATAAGATGAAGATATTTAAAAAGGTTATCCTGAAAAATGAGCTGGGACTGCATGCCAGGGCCGCCGCAAAGATGGTAAAGGTATCGGACAGATATAAGTCACGGATACTTGTTGAAAAAGATGGTATAAAGGCAGACGGAAGCAGTATACTGGATATACTGACCCTGGCATGTCCAAAGGGAAGCAGTCTGACGATCGAGGCCGAGGGTATCGATGCCGAAGAGGCCCTCGGTGAGCTTCAGGGACTAATAGAAAACAAGTTTGGGGAGATGTAGATTGAGCGCGGATGAATTAAGAGAAACGGTTGTGCTGAAAGGCATCGGTGTCTCTCCCGGAATAGTTAGCGGGAAGGCCTACGTGCTGAGCCGTCAGGAGATTCGTGTGCCACAGTACGTGTTGAGCAATGAGGCGCTCGTTTCTGAAGAGGTGAAAAGGTTCCAGAAGGCCCTGCGAGATTCGGAGAAGGAACTTTCAGACATAAAGGAGAAGCTTAAGGATCTGGAAGGAATAGGCCCGATGTTTATTGATATTCATGTCATGCTGCTCAGGGATAAAATGTTTATCCAGAAAACGGTAAAGAGCATAAGAGATAGGAATATCAATGCCGAGTGGGCCCTCAGTAAGGCCATTGACGGGTATAGAGAGATATTTGAGAAGATGGCTGACGAATATCTGAGGGGGCGTATCAAGGATGTGGAGGATGTTGCCCATAGGATATTGAGGAACCTTTCGGGTAAGAAACATGAAAAGATTTCAGATATTGACGAAGAGGTAATAATTATTGCCAAAGATCTCTCACCCGCCGATACGGCTCAGATGTCGGAGGAGAAGATTTTGGGCTTCGCTATCGACATGGGCGGCAAGACATCCCATACAGCCATCATCGCAAAATCTATAGAGATTCCGGCCGTTGTCGGCCTGGAAAGTATAACCTCTGAAATCGGCACCAACGACACGATCATTGTCGATGGCATTTCGGGTGTGGTGATTGTTAATCCCTCTCCCGATATCTTGAAGAGGTATGAAAACAAAAAGAAGCACTATCTGGCAATGGAGGAAGACCTCTTGAAAGATGCAGATCTTCCGGCCATTACAAAGGATAAATTTTCTATTAATATAGGGGCAAACATAGAGTTTATCGAAGAGATTCCTTCCGCTGTTGCCCACGGGGCGAATGGTGTGGGACTCTACAGGACCGAGTTTATTTATGTCAATAAAGAACGGCTCCCCACAGAAGAGGAGCATTTTTCCAATTATAGCAGAGTGGTGAAAGGGGAAGGAATTGAATGGGCCACGATAAGGACCTTTGACTTCGGCGGAGACAAATTCATGTCGGATCCCAGAATGGCTGAGGAAATAAACCCGGCAATGGGGCTGAGGGCGATCAGACTCTGTCTTCAAGAAGTGGAGTTGTTCAGGGTACAGTTACGGGCTATTTTACGTGCCAGCGTCTATGGTAATACGGGGATTATGTTCCCGATGATATCGGGGGTAGAGGAACTGAGGGATGCCAGAAAGATAGTTGAAGAAGTGAAGGAAGAACTTCTGTCCGAGGGGGTTCCCATAAATAATAAAATAGATATTGGGATCATGATAGAGGTCCCTTCCGCCGTTATGATAGCGGATAGTCTTGCCCGGGAAGTGGATTTTTTCAGTATCGGGACGAATGATTTGATTCAGTATGCCCTGGCAATTGACAGGGTTAATGAGAAGGTGTCCTATCTATACAGGCCCCTCCACCCGGCAATATTGAAATTCATCAAGCACGTTGTCGATGCCGGGCATAATGCGGGGATAAAGGTGACTATGTGTGGTGAAATGGCCGGTGATCCTCTCTGCACGATGATTCTTGTCGGTTTTGAACTTGACGGGTTGAGCATGACCCCTCTGGCCATACCTCGTATAAAAAGGATTATACGGGGATCCACACTTGAGGAATCCAAAAAACTATTGCAAAAGGTTATGACCTTTTCGATGGCCTCCGATATCGAAGAATATGTGGGGACCTATATGATGCAGAGATTTCCCGAGTATCTTCAAACAAACAATGATTAATAGCGGGAAACACTTCAAATTTTAAACAGACTCCCGGCACCGGCCAGAGAGACGTTGCGGGGAAGGGGTCGGCAATTTCAATATTATGTTCATCAATTCAAAGATAGAATCACTGGGCGCAAAGATCGGGGAATATTATTCGGGTTCGCTCTACGAGCAGGGAAATTATTCCCTCTTCGGGCTATTCGGTAAGATCCTGTCCAGGGTAAAGATAGACGAGGAGTACGTGGAGCTGGTCCGAGAGCTTCCCCAAAGGGGAGTAGTGATCTATGCCCTGAAAAACAAGAGCCAGCTCAACTCCCTGATCATCTGGAACATCTGCAAGAGGCATGGCCTGGTGAGACCCGATTACTGCCACGGTATCAGGATGATACTCTGGCAACCCTTTCTCGTTGCCTTACGAGGAATCCCCTCACGCCTGTTTCACAATCCCTATAAAAGGGAATATTTGAAGAGAATAACGAAAGATAAAAAAAGCTCAATAGTATACCTCCGCGATTCCGAATTCATCGGGAGCACATATTCAAAAGACCCTCTGGTGGAGTTGATCAAGGCACAACGTGAGCTCGACGTTCCCGTCTTTGTCGTTCCCGAAACTATAGCCTACAGCCGAAAGAGGGAAATGAAGGAAAGGTCCTGGCTTAATATTCTCTTCGGAGAGGAAGAGAATCCCGGAATGGTGAGGAGGCTGATCACCTTCTTTCGTTTCTCAAAGAGGGCCTTTGTCGTTTCATCGGAGGCGATCAATCTTGCCGAGTTCATTGCCGAGCACAAAGAAAAGTCTCTCGACTCCATGTCATACCTTTTGAGGAGAGAGTTAATCGAGCGAATCGACAGCGAGAAACGCTCTATCGTGGGACCCATATTGAAATCGAGAGAAGAGATTATCAGCATGGTCTTGAGGGACGGCGGGCTTGTTGAAGACATGAAGAACGCGGCCCTTTCCGAGAAAAAGGATTATAAGGAAGTGGTCAAGGAGGCAAAAAAATATCTCCATGAGATTGCCTCCGACTACGCGGAGGCCTATATTAGTATACTGGAAAGGCTCCTTAGATGGTTATGGAACAACATCTATGACGGCATCGTCATCGACAGAGAGGGACTGGCGAGGATACGGGAGGTTTCCAAAAAGGTGCCCTTCGTCGTCATTCCCTGCCATCGAAGCCATATCGATTATCTCATCCTTTCCTATGTCTTTTATCACAATAAGATTCCGATGCCCTTTGTAGCCGCCGGCACCAACATGCTCTTCTGGCCCTTCGGCTATATCTTCAGGAAAGCGGGGGCATTCTTTTTGCGCAGGAGCTTCCGGGGAAATTATCTCTACGGCCAGGTCTTTGCGAAATATATCAAAGTACTCTTGCAGGAGGGTCTCCCTGTGGAGTTTTTCATCGAAGGCGGGAGGAGCCGGACCGGAAAGATGGTAATGCCCAAATACGGTCTGCTCTCCATGGTTATTCAGGCCTTCAGAGAGAGTTATTATGATGATCTGGCAATCATTCCCGTCTTCATAGGGTACGACAGGGTTATAGAGGAAAAATCGTATCTCAAGGAACTGGAAGGAGGCAAAAAGGTAAGAGAAAAGGCGTCATCCCTGATCAAGAGCAGGAATATCCTGAAAAAGCGGTACGGAAGTGTCTACCTCAACATAGGCGAACCGATCATGTTAAAGGCATACCTTGACTCTCAGGATAAGTATATCAATGACATGACTACCGATGAAAGGCGGAGCCTCTATAGAAAGATGGGCTATGATATTGCGGATAAGATCAACAAGATATCTGTTGTTACCCCCTTTTCTCTGATTGCAACGGGACTGCTCAGCCACTATAAACGGGGCATATCACACAGTGATCTTATGCATCTTTTGGATGAGTTTTACGACTACCTTGACCACCGGAATGTGCGATTCTCTTACTCCCTGGCAAACAGGAAAAAGACCCTCAATAACGCCCTTGATCTTTTTGAGTCCTCCGGTCTCATATCGAAAATGGGGATAGAGGCGGATGAAGAGGATGAATTCGAAGAGATCATATACTCCATCGAAGAGGAGGGAAAACGATTAACACTGGAATACTATAAAAACAATATAATGCATTTCCTCGTTTCCCTTTCCTTCGTCGCCACGTCCATCCTTTCCAATGACAGCGATGAGATTCCCCTGTCGGGAATAATAGAGGACTACCGCTTTTTCAAGCGGCTCTTCTGGCACGAATTTATCTTCGACGACAATATCGATGATGTGGAAGAGGTGAATGAGGTTCTCACCTACATACATGACAAGGGCATGATAGTGGGGCACGAAAACGACGGACGGGCATGGATAGAGGTAAAGGGGAAGGGGAGAATAAACCTGATGCCCTTTGCCAGCCTCATCAGCAATTATATCGAGTCTTACTGGATTACGATCCGGGGATGCTCCTATCTGAAAAACAGAGAACGACAGGAGAAGGATATCGTCCGCAAGATTCATAAACTGGGGATCAAGATGTACAAGAAGGGGGAAGTATCGAGGGCGGAGGCCCTCTCGCAGTCGAATTACCGCAACGCCCTCAGTTTTCTCGCCGATGCGGAGGTTATAAATGTATCCTACGGGAAGGATGAGGGTGAGAAGAAGAAAAAGAGAAAGGAAAAGGAGAGGGATACAAAGATACTTTCCCTTACAGAGAGTAAAGACCGCATCGAATCCCTGCGGCGCCGGCTGTTCAGATTCATGGGATAATGGGCCTTGACCCCTTATTCCCGGCCTTGTGAGTCGCTGTATTATTGTGTTTTTTCTGAATGTATAAGTTGAGGTGTCGGGGCATGTATGATATGGCAAAAAGGATGGAGCAGTCATGAGAGTGGTATGGAATGATGAAACTAAAGAGATGGAGAAATAAGTATGGGTTCTAAACAAAAAGAGACAGTATTAAGGCAAAAGGACTATTTTGAGACGAAACTGAACAAACGCCGTTCATGTCTGGCTGAAAAGGGGCTTGACCCTGAAATGATTGCCAAAGACGGCATCGTCAAAAAGATTAAATCAAAAATAAGAGAGACGAACGCCAAACACAATGCTATCTCCGAGATAGAAAGGAAAAAGGAAGAACTGGCGAAGATTAAAGCTAAACGGCTTGCCGTCTTGAAAAAAGAAAAAGAGAAAAAAGAGAAGAAGCCAAAGGACGCGGTCGGAAAAGGCAAAGAAAGCAAAGGAAAAGCGCCGAAAGAATCTCCTGAAAAGGGCAAAGAAAAGAAGATAAAAAAGGAAAAGGCATCCGAGACAGACGAACAGATAATGGAATAAAGGCGAAAGGGCTGACAGGTCTTAACATTAGACAAATCACTGTGATAAATTAATCTTGCTGCCCGGCTCCCTTTTAGAACAGGTTGATCGTAATGGATAATGCTTCACAATGGGAAATAGAGCAAATCCTGACGGGCGATAATTATATCTATCTCTTTGTACAGGGTAGCGAAGCCGTTGTCGTCGATCCATCGGAGGCTGCTCCCGTACTCGAATTGCTCAAAGGGCGAAACCTACGGTGTACCTGTGTCCTCAATACGCACGATCACTGGGACCACACGGGCGGCAATGAGGAGTTGAAAAAAAAGACAGGTTGCCTGGTAGTGGGACCAGATCAAGGAATTCCCGCCATAGACAGAATTGCCGCGAAAGACACCGAACTCGATGAATATATCCCCGGTTTGCAGATTCTCCCTGTGCCGGGGCATACACACGGTTCCATTGCCTACCATATTCCCTCTGCCCGTATCATCTTTACCGGGGACACGCTCTTTGCCTCTGGATGCGGTCGTCTGATGGGCTGTTCCGCCGATACCATGTATGGCTCACTCATGCGGCTCGCATCACTTCCTCCGCAAACCCGGGTGTACTGCGGCCACGAATATACTCTCGAAAATCTGCGGTTTGCCGCCCTGATGGACCCCGGCAATGATGCCGTCCGGATCCGTCTGAAAGAGGTTGAATCGCTTTATCGGGAGGGAAAGACAACGATGCCTTCCACGATAGGTCTCGAAAAAGAGACCAATCCCTTTTTACGAGTCCACTCCGCTGATATCAGAAACACCCTCAATATGGATGGAAAATCGCCGGTGGAAGTATTTGCCGAGCTGCGAAGACGAAAGGATGTCTTCTAGAAAAAGTGCATATCGCAACCCCTTTTTAAAGTCCCGGCACTCAGACTCCATAAAACTTAAAAAAAGATTTTGTCGTAAATCTTTGCCCCCGGAAATCGAGCCCGATCACCGAGTTGCCGCTCTATGCGGATGACTTCATTCCATTTCACCATCCGTTCGCTTCGGGCAAAAGAACCGACTTTCAACTGTCCCGCATTTGTTGCCACGGCCAGATGAGAGATAAAGGCATCTTCCGTCTCCCCCGAGCGGGCTGAAACAACGGGCAGCCATCCGGCCTTTTGTGTAAATTTAATAGCCTCGATGGTTTCCGATACCGTACCGATCTGGTTGAGCTTGATGAGGACGGCATTGGCGGCCTTTTGATCAATCCCCTGCTGAATGCGTTTCAAATTGGTGGTAAAGAGGTCGTCGCCGATAATTTGTGTTTTATGTCCTGCCGACCTGCATATCTTTTTCCAGCCCGACCAGTCGGTATCGGCCATTGGGTCCTCGATCGATATGATGGGGTATGAGCGGCACCATTCGGTGATGAGGTCGACAAATTCGTCGGTCGTAAATGTGCGATTATCCAGATTGAATCTGTATGTTTTTCCGTCATACAGGTCACTGGCGGCAATGTCGAGTGAGATGCAGACATCCGTGCCGGGACTGTAACCGGCTTGTGTTATCGCTTCAATGATAAATTCAAGGATCGCTTCATTAGTGGAAAACTCGGGCCAGTACCCTCCTTCATCGGCCAGTCCGTAATATTTCCCTCGCTCCTTTAAAATATCGCCGGCGGCATGATAGATGTTGTGTGTGATTTCCAGTGTCTCTCCATATGTCTGCGCGCCTGTGGCGATGATCAAAAAATCCTGAATATCGGTGCGCCAGTTCGCGTGAGCCCCCCCTCCGATGATCTGAATTTCGGGTAAGGGCAGCAAATAGCCCTCATTGTCACTCAAATATTGATAGAGGGGTACTTGCCTGCTCCCGGCGGCGGCGTTGGCGACTGCCATAGAAACGCTCAATATGGCGTTCGCCCCCAGCCTGCTTTTATTGCCCGTTCCGTCCAATTCTACCATTGCCCCATCGATGCCGGCCTGGTCGAAGACATCCATACCCCGAAGTCTTCCTGCGATTTCGGTGTTCACATTTTTTATGGCACGAAATACGGAGTTTCCCCTGAATCTGGACAGGTCTCCATCTCGCAGTTCGAGGGCCTCAAACTGCCCCGTCGACGCCCCCGAGGGGACTATTCCGATTCCCCGGGTGTTATCTTCCAGTGTGACTACGGTTTCAACGGTGGGATTCCCTCGCGAGTCGTATATCTGATAGGCGTCAATGGAGGTGATTCTCATGTCAGTATTCCTTCCAGTGTTTTTCATGGGACCGAAGTTCGGCTCTCCATTCCCCGACGAGGTCCGCAAGTCTTAATTCATGAAGCGGCAACAGTCGTGTGACAAAGCGGCGGACGATATCCTTCTTATAGCCGTCGGTGATATATTCTGCTTGTGATTTTCCGTCGATCCTGGCGAGAAAAAGCATGAGCAGCAGGTGAGCGACCCTGCCCTCCAGATCGGCGGTATCATGCACATAAGCGAGCACACTGTAATAAGTGCCCCAGAAATCATCGATCAAGGCGAGGTACGATTCCCAGTCGGGTGCAAAATGGAGGGACTTCAGCAGAAAATGGTTCATCATGAATGCCAGGTCGAAGGCGGGTTCGCCATACCAGGCAACCTCACAGTCCAACACGATCATCCGATCGGGGCCGATGAGGATATTCTTGGGGCTGAAATCACCATGCACCAAACAGATGCGAGTCTCACGCATGCGCTTCGCCTCTTCTTCAAAATAGTTCGATAGCGGGGCATGCCTTTTTGCGGTGGCGAGCAGATATGGTTCGATTCTCAAATCGAAGAAATTTTGAGTAGTATCAAAGTTTCTGCTCACCCGGTCATCGTGCCATGATTGACGGTGCACCCTTCCGAGAAACCTGGCCGCCTCTTTTGCATGCTGGGGATTTACGTCATTTCGCAACAGCAGGTCCTTCCAGTTGAGATACTCATCGCCAAAATATTCCATGACAAAGAAACCGAGGTTCCTGTCGGAATGGAGAATTGCAGGAACGGAGCCGGGCATGAGTTTGTCTACATATTGCAGGTAGGCCTGTTCCACCTGGTTACGTGAAACATCGGCGTACCAGTCATCCACAACCCGCAGTTTTGCCAGGGCCCGTTTGATAACAAAAGAATTCTTTCCATCGCTTACCAGGTGGATATCAGATGATACTCCACCCTGCAGAGTTTCAATTTTTACATCGTCTGATGAAAGCAGTCCTGCCTTGTATAAGTGAAGAACAATATCGTGTGGATCCACTTGTATGACTCCTTCCCCAGGTCACATTGATTTATCATTGCACTTTAAAAGGCATAAGATTTAACCGTGAAACGTGAAATTCGTCGAAAATACGCTCCCTCTCCGATGACGTTTCGAAATCAAAGAATATCTAAATCAAAGAGGCAATTCCACTAAAATTTAATGCATTAAAGTAAAATTAGAACCCATCCCGCATTTTCCATTTTTTCCCAAAAATTAATGCCCAGTCCTCCACTTCATAAGGGCAGGCAACCAGCATATTTCCTTTGGAATGGTATTTGATTGTTTCCGTGTTTGAATCTTTATGGACCCCCTGGGCAGAGGCAAGAGATACTGTCATGCATACCGTTAAAGCAACAAGCAGAGTAATGAGTGACACCGGTATGTGACACTTTCCTTCTCTTACTTTCATCGTTCCCTCCTGTGACGAAGAAAATCAAGAGATGCAATGGAAAGAAAACAAATAAAAGGTCATTTACACCATACACAGATAAGACAAAAAGTCAAGCGGGCAACAGCAGCCCGAAATGAAGGGTGGAGGATCTTCTTCTTTGCGCAGAGGGATCAGCGATCATTGCCTGCCTTTATCAGCATGCTCGATGCGTCGAGTACAACCGGGTTTGTTTCGAAGTTTTCCTCCATGCCCTTCAATATTTCTATATGAGTGGCGGCGCCCTCAGGCTTCAGTTTCAGGACGACATCAAAGAGATCCTCTGCCTGTGAAAATGACAGGGGCATACCCTTGTCGTCCTTTTCTTCATGCCGGTGGGTATTGACGCTGAACCAGACATTAAAGGTCTTTTCCTGTGCCAGTTCCTGCAGGGCGATCAGCTTTTCCCGTATCGTTTCATCTAAGGCAAGGCCGTCTATTATAAGCAGATCGGGCGCGAAAATCTCCTGTTCCGTCAGATCGGTGAGCCTCTCCTTAAACTTGGGAACGCTGAAGGACGATTTCCTGAAGGTCATGATAAACCGGCGAAGCAGCATCGATTGCCATAATTCATTTATATTCTCTTTAGCGCTTTGGTCGATAAGGTTGTCAAAGAGTTCCCTGTACCGGAGTGTCACCTTTTTTACGGGATCACTGAGACTGACGTGCAGTACATTCTTGTCACGTACCATGGCGTTCAGTGCCAGTTGAACAAGGAATGCCGTTTTGCCGACACCGGCTCGTGCCAGTACCGTAGAAAAGCTCCATTCTTTGTCCGTTTCAAATAATCTATCGACTATGTTTCCCAGCGGGCTTTTAAAAATAATGTCTTTTTTCAGCATTTTTACATTCCTGTCTCTAAGGTAGATTATGGTTCCTCTTATTTTTGCCAGTGTTCCTGATTGCATCTCACCTCTAGGCGACATTCTTTTTCTTCTTTGTCGCCTTTTCCGCCAGTTCTTCCGCGATGGACTGCGGGACGCGTTTGTAGAGGGCGAATTCCATTGTGAACTGCGCCTGTCCCTGTGTCGCCGATCTCAGAACGGTGGAAAAGCCGAACATTTCGGCGAGAGGCACCTGGGCCTCGATAACACTCAAGGGGCCTTCATCCTGGGAACCGACGATCATTCCCCGGCGTTGATTGAGAAGACCCATGACGGCTCCCTGAAAAGCGACGGGTGTTTCAACGGCCACCTTCATGATCGGTTCATTAATGACCGACCTCGCCTTTCCATAGGCCTCCCGAAAGGCGCCGCGTGCCGCCGCCTGGAAGGCCATTTCGGAGGAATCCACGCTGTGGAAGGCCCCGTCATTTATGACAATCTTTATTCCCGTTACGGGGAATTCCATCTTCGGTCCCTTCGCCATGCATGCGCGAAAGCCCTTTTCGCAGGCCGGTATGTACTGTGTGGGAATAACGCCACCCGTGATCTTGTTGACAAATTCAAAATCCGTTTCCGTAACAGGTTCCATATACCCGGCGATACGGCCATACTGTCCAGCGCCGCCGGTCTGTTTTTTGTGGATATAGTCGAAATCCGCACTTTTCGTAATTGCCTCGCGGTAGGCCACGAGAGGAGTTCCCGTTTCCACCTCTGCCCCGTATTCTCTGCGCATACGTTCCACATAGACTTCGAGGTGCAGCTCACCCATTCCCTCGATGATCGTTTCATCCGTCTCTTCATCGACATAGGTCTTGAAGGTGGGGTCTTCTTTGGTGAAGCGATTCAAAGCCTTGGACATATTGATTTGTGATTTATTGTCCTTCGGTATGATGGCAAGAGAGATCACCGGATCGGGGACAAACATGGATGTCATGGTCAGATTCAGTCCGGGGGATACGAAGGTGTCTCCCGAGGAACAGTCGATGCCGAAGAGGGCTCCGATATATCCTGCCGGGATTGCGTCGATATCCTCCATCTGGTCTGCGTGCATGCGAGCGACACGTCCTACTTTTATCTTTTTTCCGCTTCGTATGTTGACTATGGTTGATCCCCTTGCGACCGTTCCCTGATAGACCCGTATGTAGGTAAGCTGGCCGTAAGCACCGTCTTCCAGTTTGAATGCAAGGGCCACAGTGGGATCTTTCGCGTTATTGGAAAGAATGACGGGCGCCTCATCCTTGTTCATGTCGAGCGCCGTGTTTTCGATGTCTGAAGGGCTGGGCAAAAGCTGAGTGACCGCGTCGAGTAGTGGCTGTACTCCCCTGTTCTTGTATGCGGTACCCATAAATACCGGCGTTAGTTCCCGTGATACAGTTCCCTTTCTGACGGCATCTATAATAAATTCTCCGGGGATATCCTTTTCTTCCAGCACGGCTTCCATGAGTTTATCGGAAAACATCGATGCCGCTTCAATCAATTCTTCGCGCTTTTCTGTGGCACCGGTCAAAAGCCCTTCCGGAATATCTTCGATGCGCACATCCTCTCCATTGTCGCCATCAAAGTAGATTGCCTTCATTGAGACAAGATCGATCACTCCCTCCATATCCATCTCAAGTCCGATCGGAATCTGCATGGCCACAGCGTTGTGCCCCAGTTTCGATCTGATCTGTGCGATTACACGCATGGGATCGGCACCGCTTCTGTCACATTTGTTTATGAAGGTTATGAAGGGAACATTGTACCGTCTCATCTGAGTGTCTACTGTAATGGTCTGGGACTGCACGCCTCCCACAGCGCATAGCACGAGAACGGCGCCATCCAGTACCCTGAGAGACCGTTCTACTTCTACCGTGAAATCGACATGGCCGGGGGTGTCGATAATGTTGATCTGATGGCCCTGCCATTCGCAGAATGTGGCCGCCGATGCAATTGTAATGCCCCTTTCCTTTTCCAGTTCCATGGAATCCATGGTTGCGCCCACTCCGTCCTTTCCCTTTACATCGTGGATGGCGTGAATACGCTTTGTATAGAAAAGTATCCGTTCGGTAAGGGTGGTCTTGCCTGAATCGATATGTGCGCTAATGCCTATGTTTCTGACTTTTTGATCGTTCATTTTTCCTTCTTTTCCTATGGGTGAATGATTTATAACGGGAACTATATGTAGCAAAAAACCCCCATTCGGCAATCTCAGGCCAGTGGGGGTCCAGTTCTCTTGTCTTTTGTCAGATAATTTAGTTATTGATGACATATTTGTCAAGCATAAATACCTTTGAGCGGTCATTAAGATGGTTTTTGCGAATAAATCTTGGCGAAGCGGAAGGATAGCGATTCCAACTGTCTGAGCCCGAAGGGCGAGTTTTGGAATCGCCTGGAGCAAGCCTTAGATTTATCAAAAAGCATCTTAGACAAGTGAAAAGGTGTTTATGCGGCGGGTCATCAACTTAAATGCGAAAGAGGTAAAAATGTCATTACATACATTAACAGAATCGTATGCATAACATACAAAGGGAGGAATCACAGTTATATTACCCGGGATGTAAGCAATCGCGAAAATTTAATGGATAAAGAGAGTAATTGCTGGTATATGTAGGTATAAGAAAGTTTTTAACTTTTTGGAGCCTGACAACTATCTAAAAGGGGAGGTAATCTATGAAGGACCTAGCGATTTTGAAGGAAACTCAGATTTTCCAATATCTCACTGATGAGCAATTGAAAAAAATGGAGCCTCTGGCGGTTGAAGAGAAGCAAAAGGCAGGAAAGGTTCTGTATAAGGAGGGTGAAACTGCCAGCAAATGTTATATTGTGACAGAAGGCAAAGTTGTCCTGAACATGAAAATTGATATGGGCCCGTCCGCTCCTCCTATGCAGGTAACTGTCGATGTCGTAACAAAGGGGGAAGAGATGAGTTGGTCGGCTTTTGTGGAACCCCACATCTTTACTGTAAGCGCTTTATGTATGGACGATTCAACACTACTTACCTTCGAGTCTAAAAAATTGAGAGAATTGATAAATCAAGATGCGTCGCTCGGCTTTAACGTAATGAGGGGCGCCGCAAAGCTGGTAGCCAAACGCCTCCATCATACGAGAAATATACTGGTAGGTGAGAGAGGACTGAGGTTCTTGCCGACGTATTGAAAAATATAGGCGAGTGAGGTCCTAAGGGACTTCACTCGCGTCGTTTTTATTTCCTGATTAGTCTGACCCCGCTCCATATTTCTTCTTGAGGTACTGCTCTCCCGTTGCCGGGTACAATGCATAGGTGAGCAGATCTTCCTCAGTTCTTGCAAGGTCACCTATCTTTTCCCGGCAGCTTTCCAGTTCCGGTTCAAGATAATCTGCCGGTCTCCCCGTAATCGGCGTCTGACCACGGGCATATTTCTTGAGAACTATTTTCTGCACATCGGGGTCGATCTTCGTCGGTGTCTCTCCGTAGAGGCCGTAGGCCAGATCCTTAATCTGATTGGTGATCATCTTGTATTTTCCGAAGAGAACATTAAGGACGGCCTGAGATCCGATTATCTGAGAGGTGGGTGTCACCAGTGGAGGTGTTCCCAGCTCCCTTCGTGTTACGGGAATCTCTTCGTACACTTCCTGAAGTCTGTCAAGGGCCTTC
>JAUVXT010000283.1 GCA_030603465.1 Deltaproteobacteria bacterium | reverse complement strand
GGGTGACATCGAAATCCCCACCGATGAATCCGGACGGATTCTCATAAATTTCCTGGGACCGATAAGAACATTCCCTGTCTATTCAATTACCGATATCGTTAACAATCGCTTGGACCCGGCTCTCTTCAAGGATAAGATTGTTCTCATCGGGGCTACGGCAACGGGAATATACGATCTCCGGGTGACACCCTTCAGCACCGTTTATCCCGGTATAGGGATCCATGCCACGGTGATAGACAACATACTTCATCAGAACTTTATCAAAAGACCGGGATGGACGGCCCTGATCGATGTATTTTTTATTATTCTGTTTGGTTTTATAATGGGGATTATTGTCTCCCGTGTGAGGGCTGTCAGAGGACTTTTGTTCGGCATAGCTTTGATCGCCGCGTGGGTGGTGGTAAACCGTTTTGTTTTTTCAAGTTACAATCTATGGCTTAATATCGTCTATCCTTTATTCACGATTCTTGCAGTGTATGGCGGGGTTACAATCTATAAATACATCACGGAGGAGCGGGAAAAGAAGAAGATCAAGGGCGCATTCCAGTATTATCTGACCGCTTCGGTAATTAACGAGATGCTGAAGGACCCGTCAAAACTCAAACTGGGAGGGGATAAAAAGGATCTGTCGGTCCTCTTTTCCGATATCAGGGGCTTTACGACTATATCCGAGAAGCTGACTCCGGAAGAACTTGTCCATTTATTGAATGAATATCTGACCGCCATGACCGATGTGGTCTTTAAAAATGAGGGGCTTCTCGATAAGTATATGGGGGATGCCATCATGGCCGTATTCGGCGCTCCACTCGACCAGCCCGACCACCCGAAAAGGGCATGCATGACTGCCATGGGAATGATGAATGAATTGAGAAAGCTTCAGAGAAAATGGACGGATGAGGGAAGACCTGTGCTCGACATCGGAATAGGGATAAACAGCGGCGACATGGTTGTAGGCAATATGGGTTCCGAGATGAGATTCGACTATACCGTTATGGGTGACAGCGTGAATCTGGGGTCCCGGCTGGAGGGAATAAACAAGGAGTACGGCACAAATATAGTTATCAGCGAGTTTACGTACGAAAGCGTGAAGGATACGTTGTTCTGCCGCGAACTCGATTCAGTGCGGGTCAAGGGTAAAATCCTTCCCGTAAAAATATATGAACTCCTGGGAGAAAGAAAAGATTCTGAGGAGTGGAGTGATTTTGTCAGGGTCTTTGATGAGGGGCTGGTAAAATACAAACAGTGTCAGTGGGATGACGCGATAGACTGTTTTCAAAGTGCGACTGAGATCCGTTCCGGCGATCCTCCATCCGAATTATATATAAAGAGGTGCAGTGATCTTAAGGAGAGTCCGCCTGAAAGCGGATGGGACGGCGTATATACGATGACAAAAAAATAGAGGAAGATTTTGTTGAACTGAACAGCGAGCGTATTCCCCGTTGGCCTGTAGCGAGCCATCTCGCCGCGGATTTCACCGTGCGTTGTGTAGCGTGGGGGCTCTCTGTGCCCCACAGAGCTTGCTACTGTTGCGGGGCGATTCAAAATGGGCTATGCCCATAATATTTCTGGAGTTGTTATATGGGTAAAATTTACGCTTCCATGGATAATCTTGGAAGAATGGTAATCAGGAATATAGAGGAGACGGGGAAAATCCTGATCCTCTTTCTTTCTATACTGAGCTGGATGATCAGACCTCCCCTGAAATTGCGACATATCTTCAAACAGATGGAGTTTGTAGGCGTAAAATCCATATTCCTCGTTATCCTGACCGGTACATTCACGGGCATGGTAATGGCCCTTCAGGGTTATTACGGATTCAAGATGTTCAGTGCCGAGAGCCTCGTCGGTGCAACCGTTGCCCTGGGAATGACAAGAGAGCTGGGGCCGGTTCTGACATCGCTTATGGTCACGGCCAGGGCGGGTTCGGCAATGGCTGCCGAACTGGGGACGATGCGTGTGACGGAACAGATCGATGCCCTTTATGTGATGGCGGCAAATCCTGTAAAACACCTGATTGTTCCGCGGGTGATAGCGGGTGTAATAATGGTTCCGGCGCTCACCATAGTTTCGGACTTCATGGGTATTCTGGGCGGCTATTTCGTCGGGGTGCATATCTTGAATATTAGCGAAGGTGTATTCGTTAAAAACATTACAAAGATGGTTGAACTGGATGATATATATAACGGGCTGATCAAGGCCGCCTTTTTTGGCCTTATCCTCTCTCTGGTCGGATGCTATAAGGGTTTTAATACTACCGGGGGCGCGGAAGGCGTTGGCAAGGCGACGACTGAGGCGGTTGTTCTGTCATCTATTTCAATCCTGATCAGCGACTACTTTCTGACGGCGATAATGTTTTGATGGATATCTTGAAAAGCTCAAGTATTATGCTTGGAATCTTGGTGATATGATAAATCTTATAGATATACATAAGTCATTTGGGGCACAAAAGGTCCTGGACGGTCTGAATCTTGAAATAGAGGCGGGCAAGACCACGATAATTATCGGAAAAAGCGGGGGGGGAAAGAGTGTCCTCTTGAAGCATATTATAGGTCTTATAAAACCGGACAGGGGTCAAATTATCGTGGATGGTGAAGATATCTCCCGGATGAACGACAGGCATCTGAATGAGGTAAGGAAAAAATTCGGCATGCTCTTTCAGGAGGCCGCCCTCTTCGATTCTATGAATGTGGGGGAAAATGTCGCCTTTCCGCTTAGAGAGCACACAAAGAAGAAAAACAAGGAAATAGAAAATATTGTCAGAGAGAAATTAGAGGCCGTAGGTCTTGCCGGCGTGGAAGCGAAGATGCCTTCCGAATTGAGTGGAGGAATGAGAAAAAGGGTGGGGCTGGCACGTGCGATCGCTATGCAGCCTGCCATTGTCCTCTTCGATGAGCCCACCACCGGCCTTG
>JAUVXT010000137.1 GCA_030603465.1 Deltaproteobacteria bacterium | reverse complement strand
ACTCTGATCATTGTTCATTGAAAGCCTCTCTTTCTGTGAATTCTGAGCGGTTCACTTTTAGAGGGGCTTTCATATAATCCCGGAAATGTCAAACTCTGGGAGTCCCCCGGCAGAGCCGGGGGTTTACCCTGGATTAATTATTTGCATTTTTATATGACCAATCTCCCCGTTCTCTTAATGCAATACGTGAGCCCTCAATAATTCTTCTATTTCTCATTGCCTAAGGGCTTCCGACTTTTAATTCTAGTTCTCTTTCTTTCATATTCGAATTAATCCATGGTTTAATATTAATATCTCCAGCATCAAACGCCGTAATGATTACTTCAATTCTGTCAGACATTTTATTTGCTGACACAATCAAACCTCTGTCAAATCCCGCAAAATTAGCACCATCAATACTGGTATGCCAATATGCAGTATTGAAAATATCTCTGATTTCTTGTGCATATTGCTCTGCATTTCGATCGCCTCGAACATAACTAATTGAGATATTTCCTCTATTTTTTAAGAGGACATCTACTATTTTTGATTTTTGCTTCATTGTAATTATGCGATTAGCGGCAACGAAAGGCCTGACCCGTCTATTCATTAATTTTATGACATTACTCGATTTTTTAGCGAATTCACTATGGGGATCTATCTCTATTACCTTTTGAAAACTTTTTATTGCGTCCTCCATTTTTTCCTTTTTTAAATATGCAACTCCCAGATTGAAAAAAGCATTTACACACGTTGGGTCTATCTCAATAGCCTCTTGGTACTTTAAAATAGCATTATCATAATCTTCTGACTCAAAGAGCACATTACCCCAATTCAAAGATATTTTTGCTGATTTGCCGCCATGTGCAATTGCCTTTTCGTAATTTTCAATTGCTTTTAGATATTGCTTTTCTTTGGCGAAAGAATTGCCTTTGTCAAAATATCCTGAATGGGATTTAGTACGAACTATTTCTTTTGGTTCTTTATCAAAACTGACAACCGCAAAGGAGAGCTTTGCCTTCTTTTCAATCATATCTGTTTTTATTTTTACTTCGTACTTATTGGTATCATCGCCATCTATTTCGTAAACATTATATTGTGCGACTGATTTACCGTCTTTATCAACATAAGTAAAACCAAATATATCGTGATGTATTGTAATACCACCGAGATCCGAATTTACTATTGGTTTTTCAATTGGCAGAACTTTAATATCATGAGCATTGATGTCACCTTCCTCAACCCTAATACGAACCGCAATATTAAAAAAAGGGTAATCTACGGTATTTGTAAGTTTTAGTATGAATTTACTCTGTAAACCTGAAGAAACAGTATAGATGGAAGGTGAAAGAACCAAAGGAGTTTTTAAAAAAGGTATAGTTAATTCAAAAATTCCAGCTACTAAAGCAAAACAAATAAATAAAGGTATTTTATTTGCTGACGATTGTAAACCGCAAGCTGTAGCAATAATACCACAAAGAACAGCTAGAGCATGTAATGTCCATGTAATATTCATGTTTTACTTTTCTCGCTAACGTAGTGCTGACCCGGCTGGGGTTGAGCGCCAGCGATACCCCAGTCGGCGTCCAGCACATGGTTAGAGATTAATCAGTCATCGCCAAATGGATATACCCATGTTCATTCTTAGGATATTCTAAAAGGAGCCTTTGAGTTCCCACTTCCCAAATTGTAAAAGCTTCATCAGTCGAATATGATTTGCCGATAGACGCAACTATCTTCTGTTCAAGTTCTTCTATGTGTTTTTGGGCAGCCATTTTATTTTGAATGATTTGAAAAACAAATTTTGAAAGGTTATTTTGTTTGTACCATAGATAGGATGAGGTTCCATACATTATGGATGCACCGAATTTCGCATCTAAATTAGGAAGAATAACAGCATTGAAATCTTCTTTAAGATAAGTTAACTCACAATTTTTTGACCAAAAAACAATTTCATTCCGTTCGGGTTTTATCGCTCGACGGCCAAAGAACCCTACTTTTTTAAAGTTGTGGGAATTCAATTCGGTTTCGTTCAGTTCTTGGCTCAGGATAATCTGGTAACCATTTACTTTCATATTTAATTTTTGACTTAGAGAATTTATCATTTATTACCTCCACCTCTAACCATTAAATGTTAAGAAATAAATCAACAATATTGGATATCAATATATTATTTCTTGATTTTAATCTTATATTAATATAGCGCAATTTTGAGTTTAAACCGACCCTTCATTTTAATGGCATCTTCGTGGATTACGTCTTTATACGCCTCCGCATAGCCCTGCCTGTTGTAAACATCCCAACCGAGGGCATTGAAGAAGAAAGGGTTGATAAATTCCTGTCGAGCCTGGGCCTCATTGTACCGGCCTGACCGGTAGGTATCGAGATTGCGGTCAAAACGCTCAATAAGTTCATGTATTTCTTCAGGAGCTGACATTGTTACCCACCTTGGTTAGAATAAGTACAGGGAATATAGCAGAGTTGTCAATATTTTTCAGCTCAAGAATGAAAAGGCAAACGCTCAAGCCAAGCGGATTGATTACAAAACAGGATTTCTCCCTGATGTCGAAATTACCGATCCGCCAGGTTAAACGTGAAGCTCTCTATGTAAGATGATATCAAGGAAATTAATCCGAGTTTGCCCCCTATTTTTTCACTTCCCCATCACTGTTTGAAGCTCCCTGCAACAAGTTGCGGGGAATCTCCGACTGGCAAGGAAAAACTTTATTTTTTATTCGCTCGCTAACCCCGCCGCAAGCAACGGGGATTGCGCTCGCTGTTCAGTTCAAGACTGTCACATACCGGCTTGTTTCCCCGAGTATTCTCCTCTTTTGCATTGCCGATACAACTCCCGCGGAAAAAATATTCAGCAGTTAGATCAAAAAAAACCTTAGATCGAGCACTTAATTCCAGAGGGAAATCCCCGTCCGTAAAGGTGTGGAGATGACCCTATTAACCCATATTCAGCCGCCTTCCGGTGTTAGACATCCATTTGTGACAATTTGTCAGGAGGAGACTACCTGATATGCCCAAATCTGGTGATATGCATCAGCTTTTCCTTTGGGTAGATGCCGGAATTCCTCGCTTACTTCCACAAGCTTCCACTTTCCATCTGCTTCCAGGGCATTTTGCTTTTCCTTAAAGCCATTATCCCGGTATACGTCAGGGCGTAGCGAAAATACAATGTACCCACCGGGCCTGGTTATACGAATAAGTTCATCAAGTGAACTTGCTGGAGCATGTCCTTCAGTAAGCACGCCGACACTAATTACGGCATCGAAGGAATCGGTTGCGTAGTCCAAGGGTCCTCCCATCATCATCTGATGAAATTCCCGATAGACATTTTTTTTGCGTGCTTCCTCCAGCATACCCGACGACAGGTCCATAGCTACTATGTTATTGTAGCCCTGCCCGGTTAACAATTCGCCTACCAGTCCCGTGCCGGCTCCAGCGTCTAAAATCCTCACTGCTTTGGGCACGAGGCGAGCAAAGAGCTCAACGGCGTGCTGCGGTCCCATCCAACCGAGCCCCTCATCGAGGTCGGTGTCATAATCTTTGGCCCACTGGTTATACCGTTCTTCCAGTTCTTTGTTATCTTTTGAAGAGCAAATCCACTGTACTCTTTCATCCCTGTCTTTTTCTATATCCATTTTCATCTCCTTTCCAGAGTTAATCCACAGATTTCGCAGGTTACTCTAATCACTTGAGGTGTGATACGAAATCTGTAGGATTTAATTCCCCGTAGCTTGAGCTTGCTGCGACAGGAAAGATAAAATACTTATGATGTGCGCAAATTGGCGCCATCCAGGGCCATTTTCAAGATTTGTACCGGATGGAGCACTTTGATTCCACGCTTTTTGTCGAGATGGGCGCCTATCGTCATATTGCATCCCGGGCATCCCGTGGCGAGGACATCGGCCCCCGTATCATGAATTCGTTTAATTTTTCTATTGGTAATGAGCGCTGATGTATCCCCGTGTTCTATCTGGAACTCTCCCCCTCCGCCACAGCAGGTACCGGCGGCCTCCATTTCCACAAAATCCACGCCGGGTATTGCCTTCAGTAATTCCCTGGGCTGGAGCTCTATCTCCTGGCCTTTTACAAGATGGCAGGGATCGTGATAGGTCACACGGATACGGGTATCCGTGTCCTTCATTTCGGGAAGCCAATCACGGTGCTCATAGATGTATTCAGAAATGTCCCGGATCTTTGATGAAAGAAGCTCCGCTTTTGTTATAAGTTTCTCGCTTATATCTTCGCCGAGATCGTGCAGTTCTTTCAGGATGTGAGGGTATTCCTTCCTGAGGGCGGAACCGCAGGTCGCGCAATCGACTATAACTGCATCGCAGTCTTCGCGGGCAAATAGTGTGAGCGCATCTTCAATGCAGCGCATGGCTGTCTTTCGATCTCCCGACAAAAATATGGGAAGGCCACAACAGGACTGACCTTTTGGGATGATCACTTCCACACCCATCCGTGTAAGGACGGATACGACAGATTTGCCGATATCTCCGAAAACGTAATTGGTCGCGCAACCGTGAAAATAGAGGACGCGGGCTCTTTTATTTCCAACGGCCTCGATGATTTCGGGAAATTCGTCATTAAAGGGTTTATCATTGAAGGGCGGCACACCGTCGATGGGTAGATTCCCCGCCTTTATTTTGCTTTCTATCCAGGGGCCGCTGAATATTTTTCTGGCCCATTTCCCGAACCATGCGGATGTGGACATGACCCATTTTCGCGAGAGAACCTGAAAAAATAACTTTTTCGCGAAGGGAATTCCGTGTCTTTCCGCTGCCCTCCACCGTAAACCGGAATAGAGTTCCGTCTGTTTGACGCCGCTGGGGCATACGGCCACGCATGAACCGCAGAGAAGGCACTGTGAGAAAAGGATGTCGCACATATTTTTTGTAATATCGTGATTCCCCTCTATAATGTGTCTTGCCAGTTGCACCTTTCCCCGGGGTCCTGCCGACTCGACGAGGAGTTCCTTGTATACCGGGCAGGCATCGAGGCAGAGACCGCATTTCGCGCAGTGATAGACATGTTCATTAGTACTTTCGCTGAGAAGAGGCTTGTCTTTTTCCATAATCGTATACCGTTTCAAGAGTTAATAGTTTAATGCAGTCAATTGGAGCTTCCCGCAACAAGTTGCGGGAAGCTCCGACTTTCAAATAACTTAAATTTGCAAATCTTTGTAGCGTTGCCCTGTGGGGCACGGAGGCCCCACGCTACATAACAAGTTACTTTTCATTATAATCCCGACGTGTCGGGGTAGCGAAGCTGTTAAGGAAAGATTTTATTCTTATTCGCTCGCTAGCCCCGCCGCAAGCAGCGGGGTCAGTTCATAATCTTACCGGGATTCAGTATACCCTTCGGATCGAGAACCTGCTTCAGCTCCTTCAGAAGCTGGAATTCCGGCTCCTTGTAAATGAGTGGCATGAATGGTTTCTTCGATATGCCGATTCCATGTTCCCCCGACAGCGTTCCACCGAGATCGACGGCGAGCTGAAAGAGTTCGGTAATAGCCTCTTCGACACGTTTCCACTCCTCCTTGTCTCGCTTATCCGCTACGATCATGGGGTGAGTGTTGCCGTCACCCGCGTGTGCCAGGACCCCCACCGTCAGTCTATGTTTCTTTCCAATTTCGATAATCCCCTTTACCGCTTCGGGCAATTTGCTTACTGGCACGGTCACGTCTTCAAGTATGCAATTGGGACGTTTTTGTGACATTACCCCGAAAGCCGATCTTCTTCCGATCCAGAGCGTATCTTCCTCCTCCGCCGTCTTTGCGATTTCTATCCTTGTCGCTCCCTCGCCTTTACAGATTTCGGCGATAAGTTCAGTCTGCTTTCTGCATTCAGATTCGACGCCGTCAACCATAATGAGGAGCATACCCGCTACATCACGGGGTAAACCGATATGTTTCGAATCTTCCACCATGTTTATGACGACACTGTCCATAAGTTCCAGTGCGACAGGAACTATCCCCGAACCAATGATGCGTGCCACCGTTTCGCTGGCATGGTCTATTTCCTTGAAAAAGGCCTGAATGCTCTGCTGGAAGGGTGGCACGGGGAGCAATTTTACCGTAACTTCAGTTACAATCCCGAGGAGTCCCTCTGATCCGCAAAATAGGGAAGTCAGATCGACACCGGTTACATTCTTTGCCGTTACGCCTCCAGCATTGATAATTCTTCCGTCGGCGAGAACGGCCTTAAGCCCCAGAACCCAGTCGCGGGTAACACCGTATTTAACGCCACGGGGACCGCCGGCGTTTTCCCCGACGTTTCCACCCATTGTGCTGACGGCCCACGATGCGGGATCAGGTGGATAAAAAAGTCCCTCTTTCTGGACTTCGTTCTGCAGTTCAAGGTTTGTCAATCCTGCTTCTACTGTGGCGTATCGATTTGCCGCGCTGAATTCAATTATGCGATTCATTCTGGTCAAAGAGACGACGATGCCTCCTTTCAGCGGGACGGTTCCTCCACTTAAATTTGTCCCTGAACCCCGGGGTGTTACCGGAATAGCGAATTCGCCGGCGATTTTCATTATTTCTGATATCTGTTCCGTTGTTTCAGGGAGAAGAACGGCATCGGGAAGGGACTCATCGGCCGAAGAATCGTAGGAGTAATTTATGAGGTCTTCCGGTGAATCTAAATAACCGCCTTTCTCGACAATTCCACGAAGCTTATTCGCAATCCCTTCTTCGATCATGGTTCGGACTCCTTCCAAGTAACTTAAATTTGCAAATCTTTGTAGCGTTGTCCCTCTGTGACAACATATCTGCGGGGCACGGAGGCCCCACGCTGTTCAGTTCAAGTAACCGTGTAATGCTAGAGCACGCCTATCATAACGCACGATCAATTGCAAGGATAAATTAACGTATAACTAATCATATCAGAAACTTGAGTATCATTAATATGGAGACTCGTAAAAATTCTG
>JAUVXT010000222.1 GCA_030603465.1 Deltaproteobacteria bacterium | reverse complement strand
GTAATTATGTCACCTCCCTGCAGGATATTTCGTGTAAGGACCGAACACCCGCCCTTGAGGATATTTATATTAGTTATACTGGCTCCCATATGTATCAATATGACTACATCACTATCTTCGAATTCATAGTTTTCTTCATAGGCCGTTTCCAGCGCGAATGAATCGATGTCCAGGATAACAACCTTGCAGCCCGCTTTATTGAAGGCATCTCTATAGCTCTTGATGATGTCCTTTGTTGCCGCCGCGATGACAATGTCTACTTGAGCCGAGCTGAGTTCGTTCTCGCCGATTATGTGGAGATCAAAAACCACATTGTCAAGGTCGTCAAAGGGGAGATATTCCGCCGCTTCATCTATGATCTGATCATACAGCTCCTCCTCTTCCGCTGCGGCAAAGGTTGCCTTCTTAACTATGACGGAATGCCCGGGTAGTGCGGTGACAACGCTTTTCGTTTTGCAGCGGGAGGTCTTGAAGAGGGCCTTGATTGTCTTGGTAAAAGCGGCGGGATCTTCCAGCAGGCCATTTTTAATAATATCCCTTTCCATGGGTATCTGGGCCAGTTTCTTCAGCGTATAATCTTCAGAACTGCCCGATATTTCTACCAGCTTCAGGCTGGTTGAGCCTATGTCAATACCGACAACCTTTTTCTCATTGGACAGAAGTTTTTTAAACGAAACCATTTACAATACCCGCTTTGACGACCTGTGATTATCCATTAATCCGTAAAACGATATACTATATCACCCTTTTTTACCATACCAAGTTCTTTTCTTGCCATCATTTCTATATATTGCAGGTCTCCTCTTAGTAAAAGGATCTCTTTCTCCAAGAGCCTGTTCTCGGAAACCATGCCCTTGTTGAACTCTTCCAGGGAGATCAATTTGCCTTTCAGAATATGATAGTCCATCAACCCCCTATCCCCGAATATTATAAGGAGAACTATAAGGAGGAAGAAACCCAGGAGAAACCTGCCAATCTTCATGGGACGCTATCCTTTCACGACACAATCTTCAGTCAACTGCTGCCCGAAGGAATTTGCTGTTGGGATTCACCCAGCAGAAATTCCCCCTTTTCAATCCATTCTTTGAGAATGTTTGCAATATTTCTGGCCTTGTAATAACTGGACATGGGAGCCGTCGGGATCTTTTCCCCGTTAATCTTTATCTCGCCGCTCCGCAAATCCTTGTAGCTTACCTCGCCGAGACTCTTTGGTGCCCCGCTGGGATAATCGACTCCGTAATCGATTATCTGGGTATATATGTCTTCATCCTTGACAGCCGTGTATCCTGCGATCTCTTCATTTAATACAGGTATCGGTATTCCGATGCCGACATAGAGAGATACGCCGTAACCAAGCATGCTTGCCCCGACCAGCCAATCCGGAGACATTTCCTTCAGGTCGCCGATGACCGCCAGGGTGCCCGCGCTCTCTCTGGGAATTCCATCCTTTCCTCTCATGACGTTGAATGTGTGCTGTGTGCCGGGCCAGACCACGTAACCCTGCGCCCCGCCCAAAAATACCCTTGTGCCTATACCTATCGTTTTAAACCACGGGTCATTAAAGAGGGGGCTTAGCTGTCCCGAGGTCGCGTATGTGGCATTGGCCATGCGGGGCCTCAGCACCCCCATATATGTATAAATAATCCTGTCGGACAGATTAATCGCGCAGTTATAATTCTGGTACGCATTCCTTGGATTGAATAGAATTGAGTCTCTCAAATCCTGAAGAGTTACGTTTTTCTCGTATTTTCTTGCGGGATAACAGTCTGTCCCATAAGACTCGAGGCGCATTCTGACCGCGTTCCCCGCCACGAGATCTTCGATAACGTGTCCGCCGCCGTAATTAAATTCACCGGGATGAACACTGTTCAGCGGATCTCCATCCACTACCTGAGTCGCTCCTATGTAGCAATCCACGGCGGCTATGCCGGCATAGGCTGCCACGTCGTTTAGCCACACCTTTGAAGCCCTTATCCTGGGTGAGGTATGGCCGAAATTGAGAAACGCGCCGGATGAGCACATGGGACTGAAGGTCCCCGTCGTAACGACATCGACCTGCCTGGCAGCTGCTACTTTCCCCTTTTTTTCAACAATATCTATTATTTCTTCTGCCGTAACAACCACGGCCTTGCGTTTCTTTATTTTTTCATTTATTTCTTTATAGGTCTTCTCCACCCGGTGCTTTTTCATCGATTCCTCTTCTATCCCACTGACTATTTTAGACAAATACACCAAATTTAAAGATAAAACAAACAAAAAATAACTTTATTGCAGAATAGCGCTTTCACTCGTGTGCTCAGGGTCCCCACGATACCCGGGTGAATTATTGTGAACTTCCATTATAATGCCGGTGCGCCTGTCTGTGCGTGCCCACACGCAGACAGGTCGGCATAGTGGAGTTTTTTGCGAATACGTTCAGAAAAATAGGTTCTTGACTTTTGGAAAGTGAATTGGCATAATCCACATGAAGGTAAGACTAAAAGAATGCTCAAAGAGTGGAAAGTTAAGGTAAATCGTGGAATTAGATAAATTTAATGAGCTTGAAGAAAAGATAAAAAACCTTGTAGAAGAATATGCCTTGTTGAAGGAAAGGAATGTGGAACTGGAAGGTTTGTTGAAAAGTAAAGATGAAGAATTGGGGGAGACAAAACATCAAATAAGAATTTTGAATGAGGAGAAGGATGCCGCACGCGCGAAAATAGATTCGATGCTTGGTATGTTTAGTGATATAAAGGTCCCTTAAAGAGGGTATAGAGGAGATACGCTTGAAAAAACACTTTAATATCAAGATAATGGGGCAGGATATTTCGGTTGTAAGTGATAAAGGGGATGACCATGTAGAGGATGTTGTGCGGTATGTAAATGAAAAGGCTGGAGAAATAGAAAAAAATTCGAAAGACGTAACGACTTTAGGTATTGCTATAATGGTTACTTTAAACCTTGCTGAGGAATTGTTCAAGGTTAACGAAGAGCAAGAAAAATTATGTAACCAGTTTGAAGATAAAGCCGAAAAATTGATAAATTATATAGATAAGACGAGAATGAATGTGAAGGATCCCCTGCGATGTGCGTGATTAACCATGATTTTTTGTTCCAACACCTTAAATACGGGAGCCCTCCCTTGTACGTGGTGTGCGTGTCCACCAGTACCCTGAAAGGGGAGTGGCGGAAGGCCTGAAGCTACAACAGGGTGCCCACCTTTAACATAAGGTTCAAAAAACAGTTAACACGGCATAGGCGGGGGGTTGTTGCGGTTTGTAATATATACCGCATAACACTCATAAGTCTTATTTTGAGAAACTTTCAATAAGATTACATTTCGAATTGTAAGTCTGTATTTCCTGCCGTTTCATATCCATTTTATAAAGTTTATTATTGGCTGTCGGCATCTGACTCTAAGGAATCAAGAATAAATAAGTTATACAGATTGCGCCGTAATTTTGTTTGTTTTCAAGGCGTGTTGAAGCTGGTATATCGGGTTATGTAAGCTTTGACACAACGCAGAAAACAAGCAAAAGGACAAGCAAGGTGTATGAGTTATTTCTTCTTGCTGACTAAAGTTCAGTTATGGAGTTGTTTATGAAAGATACCTTGAAAATGCGGTGCGGAGCTTTGACTCTGCCGGAATGTAGCTCTGTGGGGGAGGTAAAGAAAAGTGATAAATAGCGGGTTTATAATCTGTTTTGTTTCATTAATAACATTGGGCGTTGGCGTAGCGGGGGGATATTTCTTAAGGAAAATGATATCCAGCAGGAATCTGGAATCTACGGAAAACCTGTCGGCAAGGATTGTTGGAGAGGCTAAGAAAGAGGCGGAAAGTATAAAAAAGGAAGCAATCTTGCAGGCTAAAGATTATCTTCTTAAGGCGAAAAATGAATTTGAAAGCGATACGAGGGAGAGGAAGATAGAGCTGGACAAGCAGGAGAACAGACTTCATTCAAAAGAGGAAAATCTGGAAAAGAGGCAGGACCTGTTTGTTCAAAAAGAGACCAGCCTGGGAAACAGGGAAAATGCGCTCGTCAAAAAAGAGGCGCAACTGAGTGAAAAGCACAGCGAACTGGAAAAGATTATTGAGGAACAGAGGGCACATCTGGAAAAGGTTGCGGGAATTTCTGCAGATGAGGCAAAGGATCATCTTATGCAGATAATGATGACTGAAGCGAGGCACAATGCGGCGCGAATGATAAGAAAGATAGAGGAAGATGCAAGGCATGACGCCGATAAGAAATCGAGAGAAATCCTCGCTTATGCCGTTCAGCGATATGCTTCCGACTTCGTTGTTGAAAATACGGTATCGGTTGTGAATCTGCCTTCAGATGAAATGAAGGGGAGAATAATAGGCAGGGAAGGGCGAAACATAAGGGCGATAGAGGCTGCCACCGGTGTCGACCTTATTATAGACGATACTCCCGAGGCGGTAGTTCTTTCCAGTTTCGATCCTATACGTCGTGAAGTGGCAAAGATATCCCTGGAGAGATTGATCACCGATGGGAGGATTCATC
>JAUVXT010000018.1 GCA_030603465.1 Deltaproteobacteria bacterium | reverse complement strand
CAAGTAACTAGAATTTACAAAATCGCCATAACTTATTGATACTTCTTAATATATGCCAAGTAATACGCGAATTTAAATAATGCAAGTTACTTGCAATTATAATGTCCCGACTCGTCGGGGCATAGCGGAGCTTTTTACGAGATCGTCTTCCTTGATGCTCCGGTAAAAAGTCAAAAAATGCCGTTTTTTGTCATTTCGGAGAAAGCCGGAATCCAGTAATTTCAATATGTTCTGGATGCCGGATCAAGTCCGGCATGACGTTTTTGGGACTTTTTACCAGTCCGTCTTCCTTCATTGGACAAAAAAAGGTTGCGACATTTTCTCATAAGGTGCAATATGCCCCTTTGGAAGATTTTTATCTTATATGGAGGTAGACAGTTTTGAATAAGCTAGTGATATGGGTTTCTTCCGCCCTGATGCTGTTGCTGATGTTCCCCTCAACAGCCCTTAGGGCGCAGCCCAACATGCCGCCCGCCAATGTCGTAGTCTCGAAGGTTTCCAGCGGCACCGTGGCCCCCGAAAGGATGTTCATCGGTACCGTCTTTTATCCCGAGGTTTCAGAGGTCTCTGCCGAAGTATCGGGCACCGTAAAGGTGACAACATTCGAAGAGGGACAAACAATAGCGAAAAACGACGTGCTGGTCAGACTCGATTCGACAATCATGGAAAAAACAGTTCAGTCAAAAATCGCATCCTATGAACAGGTCATTGCGGACCTTGAAAACGCAAAGAGGAACCTTGACAGGATCAGGGCACTCTACACCAGGAAAATAGTGGCGGAAAAGGATTTCGATGACCAGTCCTTTCAGGTAAAGGGACTGGGGAAGAAGGCCTCGGCCACCAAGGCGGATGTTGAACGTCTCGAAATAGAGATTGAAAAAACGGCCATCAGGGCCCCCTTCAACGGCATCGTCATCAAAAAACAGGCGGCCCGGGGTGAGTGGCTGTCACCGGGAAGAACCGTCGCCACCATCGCCCGTAATGATGCCATAGATGTTATCGTCGATATCCCAGAAGAGATCATCCGCTATATAAGGCCGGAAATGAAAGTAAAGGTCTCCGTGGCGGGGAGAGATATATGGGGAAAGGTTCATGCCGTCATTCCAAAGGGCGACATTTCCACCAGGACATTCCCCCTCAAGATACGGTTGGACAATTCGTCTTCCCTCATGGAAGGGATGCAGGCACAGGTGAGATTACCCATCGGCAAGAAAATAAAAACCATTCTCGTCCCCAGGGATGCCGTTCTGAATATGTTCGGACAGACTATGGTGGTCGCCGTAATTGATTCAAAGGCCTCCATAGTGCCGGTCAAGGTTGTGGGCTACCGGGGCATGAAGGCGGGAATCAACTCGCAGGGTATCGCAGAAGGAATGAATGTGGTTGTCGAAGGAAACGAACGGCTCAGAAATGGACAGCCGGTACATATTATGAAAGAAACAGACAAGTAAATGGATCCAGTAAAGTTTTCGATACGTGAAACAGTCAAGGTTATCGTAGTTGTAATCTTAATTCTCCTCTTCGGTTTCATCGGACTCCACAAGATGCCCTATCAGTTGAGTCCCAGTCTCACTGTGCCACAGATTACCGTCACCACCAGGTGGATCGGCGCAACCCCCTATGAAATAGAGCGAGAAATTATAGAAGAACAGGAAAAGGTCTTCAAGGGAATACCCAACCTGGTTGAAATGGAGAGTTCTTCCTTCAACAATCAAGGTACGGTTACACTGAAATTTAAACTGGGGACCGATCTCGATGACGCACTTCTGCGCGTTTCGAACAAGCTCAACGAAGTCCTATCCTATCCCCAAAACGTCGAGAGGCCTGTTATCAATGCCACGGGAGCGGCCACATCTCCCGTCATCTGGCTCCTTATCAAGACAATGGACGGCAATCTCGATTCCATCTATCACTACAGGAGCTTTTTTGAAAATGAAGTCCGACAGTACCTCGAACGGGTGGACGGCGTAGCGGAACTCTTCATCGGCGGCGGAACCGAAAGGGAAATGCATGTCATCCTTGACCCCGAGAAAATGGCCGCCTACGGCATCACCACGGGTACCGTAACGCGGATCCTGCAGGCCGAAAACGTAAATGTATCGGCGGGAAATCTGGGCGTGGGGAGAAGGGATTTCAGAATCAGAACTGTCTCGGAATTCCAAACGGCCGAAGACATCAAGAATGTTGTAATCAAATCTACGGGGCAAAAAAGGATTTATATCTCTGACATAGCTACAGTTACTCCGGGGTATGAAAAACTGACGGCCGCTACATTCCATAACGGCGAAGAGGCCATAGGAATGGGGATAAAACCCGAATCGGGGACCAATATCCTCGAGATGACCAACCGGGTGGAAGAGGTTGTCAAATGGCTCAATGCCGAAAAATTGAAACCTAAAAAGATCCGCATTCACTGGACCTACGACGAAAGGGCCTACATGAACGGCGCCATAGAACTGGTGAAGAAAAATATCCTTATCGGCGGCGCACTGGCCCTCCTTGTCCTCTTTATCTTTTTGAGGAGTTTTTCATCAACCGTCATCGTGGCAACCTCGATACCCATCAGCGTAGTCGGTTGTTTCATCTTTATGAACGCCTTCGGTAGAACGCTGAATGTGGTCTCACTGGCAGGCATATCCTTTGCCGTGGGAATGCTCCTGGACAGTGCCATAGTGGTCCTTGAAAATATAGACCGCCACAGAAAGATGGGTAAACCTCCCTTCAAGTGCGCCTACGACGGAACCAGGGAGGTGTGGGGGGCCATACTGGCGTCTTCACTCACCACGGTGGCTGTCTTTCTGCCCGTTGTCTTTATCGAGGAAGAGGCGGGCCAGCTCTTCAAGGACATAGCCATCGCCGTAACCTGCGCCATAATCATCAGCCTCTTTGTTTCCGTATCGGTTATTCCCACAATTTCCAACAGGCTGATACGATTGCGCAAGGACAACTCCTCAAGAAAAAACCCGCTGGCAAAGGCCGGTTCCTTCATTGGCGACCTCATTATGCTGCTCGTCAGGCTGGCAACACGAAACTGGATGACGAGGATAGCAACAGTTCTGTTACTGACCACCCTTTCCGTATCGACAACGATACTTCTCGTGCCCAAGATGGAGTATCTCCCCCAGGGAAACAGAAACTTCGTCTTCAGCATTCTCATTCCGCCGCCGGGCCTTTCATACGAAGAGAGGAAAAAGATCGGCCGGTCTATATTCGATTCCGCACGTCCCTATATGGGTAAGGATTCCAAGGAATTTCCGGGAATCAAAGAAATCTTCTATATCGGTGTCGACCAGATCATGCTCGCCGGGGCCATGAGCATGCATGAAAAACGAGGGGGCGAGCTCGTACCATTCTTCTCCCGGGTCATCAACAGCATCCCGGGTATCTTCGGAGTCAGCATGCAGGTCGGAATATTTCAGACACAACTGGGAGGGGGACGAACAATCAACGTCGACATCAGCGGAGAGGATCTGAACGGCATCATCAAGGCGGGAGGGGCCATGTTCGGAATGATACGGCAACAGGTCCCCGGCTCCCAAGTGAGGCCCGTCCCCTCCATCGAACTCCTCTATCCCGAGGTAAAATTCATCCCCCGTATGGAACGGCTTCGGTCCGTCGGCATGACGTCCAGAGATCTGGGGGAAAATCTTGACGTCCTCCTCGACGGCAGAAAGATCGGTGAATTCAAGCAGGAGGGGCAGAAAAAGATAGATCTCATCCTCAAGACACCCGACAGCGGCTTCACTACACCGGAAAGCCTCTACAATGCCCTCATTACGACGCCTGCGGGAAAGGTCATCCCCGTCTTCTCGCTGGCAAAGATTGAACAGACAACGGGGGTTACCGAGATACGTCACCTGGAAAGACAGAGGACTATCACCCTTCAGGTGATACCGCCACAGACCATATCTCTCGAAGAGGCAATGGATACGATCAGGGATAAGATCATTCCCCTTTCCCAAAAGCAGGGACTATTAAAGGGAATGAATGTCAGGCTGAGCGGCGAGGCGGATAAACTGACACAGACGAGGCGGGCACTCCAGTGGAACTTTATTCTGGCTGCAATTATCATCTACCTTCTCATGTCGGGCCTCTTCAGTAATTTTGTCTATCCATTTATTATTTTATTCACACTCCCCCTGGCAGCGGCGGGGGGCTTCATCGGCCTCAAACTGGTGAACCTGTTTGTCAATCCCCAACCCCTCGATATACTCACCATGTTGGGCTTTGTAATTCTCATAGGGGTCGTCGTAAACAACGCGATACTCATCGTCCATCAATCATTGAATAATGTGCGACTGGGCGGCATGAACTACAGAGAGGCAGTTCTCGAAGCGACGAGAACGAGGTTACGACCCATATATATGACAACCTTTACCAGTATCTTCGGAATGCTCCCCCTCGTCATCTCACCGGGGCCGGGATCGGAAATATACCGGGGACTGGGAAGTGTCATCCTGGGTGGACTTGCCCTATCCTCCATATTTGTGATATTTGTCATACCATCACTCCTAATGTTTTTCATCAAAATGGAAAGGAAGAACTGACATGACGGAAATCAAAGAGATAGCACTGGAGAACCTGGACACCAACGAATTCATCGAGAAAAAGGTTGCCGAGATTTCATCTGTTGTGGGAAGCGGTTCAGCCGTCAATGCCCTCTCGGGAGGAGTAGATTCGGCAACTGTCACCATGCTTGCCCACAAAGCCCTCGGGAAGAGACTGAGATCCCTCTTCATAGACACGGGGCTCATGCGGCAGGATGAACCCCAAACAATCGTCGCATGGTTTGAAAAACTGGGCATCACCGTTGAACTCATAGATGCGCGGGATCAGTTTTTCGCGGCCCTCAAAGGCAAAACCGATCCGGAAGAAAAACGGGAAGCAATTACAGAGACCTTTTACAGGGATGTCTTCGGAAGGCTAGTCCGAGAAATAGGCGCGACACACCTGTTTCAAGGGACAAATTATACAGACATAGAAGAGACGGTAGCGGGCATAAAAAGACAGCACAACATACTGGAGCAGATCGGTATCGATCCACTGAAAAGCTATGGATACAGTGTTATCGAACCCTTGATAGAATTGAGGAAACCGGCCATACGTAACATCGCAAAGGCAGTCGGTCTCCCCGAAGAAATATATGCAAGACCACCCTTTCCCGGGCCTGCCTTAGCGGCGCGAGTGATCGGCGAGGTTACCCCCGAAAGGGTTGAAACGGCAAGACAGGCAACCAGAATTGTCGAAGATTCTCTCTCCGCCACCGGCGCCTTCCAGTACCTTGCCATACTGCACGAAGACAGGGTAACAGGCGTAAGAGACGGGAAAAGGGACTTTGGCCTGCAGATAGAGATCAGGTGCTGGGACAGTGAAGACGCAAAGACGGGATCACCAACAAGACTCCCCTACCCTATCCTGGAAAAGATAGCCGAGGAGATAACTGCACGGGTGACGGGAGTCGTGAGCGTCACCTACAATATCACGAAAAAGCCGCCGTCAACGATAGAGGCGATCTAGAAACCTGAGATACTCGCGTTACCACAAACAGTGACACCCATGAAACATGATGGCGCACCTCTTGGAAAAGCAGGGCAATACCGGTACTATATCTGCCTGATAATCTTTCTGAGTTATATCCTGGTTTATTTTCACAGGCTCTGCCCCGCAGTAATCGCCCTCGATATGCAGGCCGATCTTGGAGCAAGCAGCACCCTTTTGGGTGTTCTCGGTTCGGCCTACTTCTATTCCTATGCCCTCATGCAGCTTCCAACAGGACTCCTGGCAGACACCTGGGGTCCCCGCCGGACCATTGCAACCTCCCTTCTCTTTGCGGCCTTCGGATCCATACTGATGGGAATGGCCCCCACCCTGAGCGTGGCAATTATTGGCAGAGTGCTGGTCGGAATGGGTGTTTCCACTATCTATGTATGCAATTTCAAACTGCTGGCCGAATGGTTTTCTCCCCGCAGATTTGTCGTCATGGGCGGCATATTTATGGCCATGGGGGGCGTGGGCGCCCTCATATCGAGCGCCCCTCTCGCTCTCATGAGCAACATTCTGGGATGGCGCACAAGCCTGATCGCCGTCGGTTCCTTCACATTTCTTATTGCGGTTTTCGTCTACATTATTGTACGAAACCGCCCCGAAGAGATGGGATGGCCGCCGATTCGACCTTCTCATGAAGTCACAGAGGATACCTCCATAAACCTTCTGGATGGCATAAAACAGGTATTATTCTACCGGCCTTTCTGGGCTATAACCCTGTGGTCCGTTTTTGCCCCCGGGCTCTCCTTTGCCGTGGGCGGACTCTGGGGAGGACCATACCTGATGCAGGTATACGGCCTGAGTAAAACTGAAGCAGGGGGCGTTCTCTCGATGTTTGCGGTTGCATTGATCGTAGGGAGCCCCATCATGAGTATCGCCGCCAACAGGCTGGGCAGAAAACCTGTATTGATGGGGTGCAGCGTGCTCCTTGTCGCTGTGTGTATTTTTTTCTCGCTATGGCCCGGCGGACTTTCACTACCTTTGTTGTATCTCTTTTTCTTTCTTATCACCCTTCCCGGCGCCTCGGGCTCGGTTGCCGCTGCCGCTTCGAAAGAGTTGTTCCCCGTTTCAATTGCAGGAACAGCGGTAGGATTACTCAACCTTTTCCCCTTCTTAGGAGGCGCCCTGTTTCAGGTCGCCATCGGGGGCATGATCTCCTTTGCAAAACAAAATGAAAACTACACCGCCATCGACGGCTATCAGCTCATGTTTTACTTCGCGCTGACCAGCGCCCTCCTCTCACTCATCGCAGCATTCCTTTTAACGGAGACCCTCAAAAAAACAGAGGACGATGCAGCAACCGAATAACATGGAAAAGCAGAAAAACGCCGACGAATCGCGAAGTCGAGCGGGGTGAATAAATGAAGGACTCAGTCAGAATAACGGCAATTGTTGGCAGCTATCGAAAGGGTGGAATTGTCGATCAAGCGGTCGACCATATCCTCTTATCGGCACGGGAGGAAGGCGCCGAAACATCGAAGATTTACCTGGTCGATAAACATATCGAATTTTGTACAAACTGCCGCACCTGCACACAAACACAGGGAGAAAGGCGAGGGGAATGCCTTTTCACCGATGATATGGACAGCATACTGGACGAGATTGATCAATCGGATGCCATTGTGCTGGCATCACCAATGAACTTTGGCACAGTTACTGCCATGATGAAGCGATTTATTGAAAGGCTGGTTTGTTTTGCATATTGGCCCTGGGGAATGACTGCTCCAAAAGTGAGAAACAAGCAGAAGAAAAGGCGCGCAGTTATAGTCTGTTCCTCCGCAGCACCGTCAATTATGGCCCGCCTGTCGTCTCAGATTGTCAAATTGCTCAAGAGCGCATCCGCTCTCCTGGGGGCAAGGACAATCGGCGTCTTATTCATCGGCCTCGCCGCCCGCGAAGAAAAGCAACTATTAGGAAAACGAACAAAGGACAAAGCTCACCGCCTGGGAAAGAGGCTGACAGCCGACACATAGACATAAAGGCGAAGCTATCCGACTATCATCCGGCTGAGCCGCCTTGGATGGACGCAAGATGAGATTGGGGAGGTGGTGTGGATGAGCTGAGGTAGAATCACTCAAATTGTTAGTAATACCAATTTTGTCGAAATCGATATTTTACTCTCCCAGGACCACGACATGGATTACACTGCCAGGCATTATAACATGGATATTCCACTTGTCCGGGCATTACGATTAGAAGGTCAGACTGTGTTATTTGGCAATGGCCACACTTCCCCGAGAGAGGCTGAGGCTGACCCTGTCCTCGGCTTCCAGGCCCTGTTCTTTTTCACTCCTCATTGAGGACTTCCTTGAGCTTTCGTGAACTTTGGAAAGTAACAACCCTTCTCGGTTCCAGCATGATACTTTCTCCTGTCTGAGGGTTTCTTCCTCTCCGGGCGTTCTTTTCATTGACACAGAACTTCCCGAACCCGCTGATCATAACATCTTCTCCATCCTCAAGTGATTGCTTCATTATTTCCAGGAAGGATTCGAATATGTCTGCGGATTTGTTCTGAGTAAGACCAGTCTGGTCTTGGATTGATTTGATTATCTCTACTTTTGTAAGAGCCATGGGTAAGATACCTCCTTTTATGATAAACAGGGTGCCCTGTTCATGTCGTTAGAAAGGATTTACTTTTATTGCCTCATTTTGTCAAGAGAATAAATATGTTACAGTAAAGATTCAATTTGTGTGTTAAGTGAAAACAAACATGAAAATGTTATGAGGATTATTACAAAATTGCGGCGTAAAATAAAGTATTTAATATTATACGCATTCTCTTAAAAATACGGAATATGTTACGTATAGCTTCCTGAAAGCAAGTCTCCAATAATTTCGATGGACATCAATCCTTTCAGATGGTAATCACTACTATGCGATAAGTGAAAAGGAGGGGCATTGTGTGCCATAGTTGCCCGATGAGGTTCCGTTCGCAATACACCCTGAGCGAAGAAATATTTCACGCTATTACTCACGGCATCGGTGTGGCACTCGCTGTTGCGGGGCTCGTGGTACTCGTGGTACTCGCGGCACGGGGGGGTGATGTATGGCGCATAGTGAGCTTCTCGATATACGGCGGGTCTCTCACCCTCCTTTATCTCGCCTCGACGCTCTACCACAGCTTTCAGAATGAACGGCTCAAACGGTTCTTTCGCAGCTTCGATCATCTTTCGATATTCCTTCTCATCGCTGGGACCTACACGCCCGTGACGCTCATCAGCTTGCGCGGAGCGTGGGGCTGGACACTCTTCGGCCTTATCTGGGGTTTTGCTGTCTGTGGTATCGTCTACGAACTGCTGTTCCTCGGCCGCTCTAAATGGATAACGGTGACAATATATCTGGGTATGGGATGGCTTGCCATTATTGCTATAAAACCAATACTCACGGTGGTTCCAATCGGTCTCTTTTGGTGGATATTGGCAGGTGGTCTATGCTATACGGGTGGAGTCTTATTCTATGTCCGCAAGAAGATGCGGTACCACCATGTGCTGTGGCATCTCTTTGTCCTTTTCGGAAGTGCCTGCCACTTTATGGGATTTTTTTTCTATCTGACTTGATCAGTCATTTCTTTCCTCCTTCGATTTTTGATGTTTCCTTGAAAAACTATCTTAAGCCAAAGAGGAAACTAACTGCTACTACTTTGACAACTCAACTGTAGGGAAGGTGATTAATTTTTACACATAAAGTAACACTAATGTCATTGCTTCCTGAAGTCTTGATTTATCTTCATAGGCACCCTGTAGTACAGTACGAGCGGTAATCAGCGACAGACCATATATCTGATGGCATCTTTAATCCAATAAAATCCTCCAATAAAATCCTTGACTTCTAATCTTATAAGAGTATCATTAAACTCGTGTTTGTTCTGTGATTTAAAAATCAATATCAGGAGTCTTAACCCAAGTTTAACCCTCTTCTGGACACAACTACAGTGATATCGGGTGGTTAGAGCCGGGTAATCAGATTTATGGTCACTACATCTTTACATCTCAATCTTTGTAAGTTTCAGGGGAACACTGGTAATTTTTAGTGCACTATATACCTCCACCTGTTTCGGTGTCGGAATACTGCAATAACGAAGGTGAACCATTTTACCATCCGCAGTGGGAAGATGAGTGCTGAGAGCCATGTGTGTCTGAAGCAGGGACCGAACAGTGGCCCACCGGTGGTGAATGCCGGCCTTGCGCAGGTGCTGCTGAATATAGTTCAACAGGTGATACGCAAGGATCGAGATGAAGAGATGCCCCTCAATGCGATCTGCCTTTCTGTGATGGATGGGGCGAAGCCCCAGTTCACCCTTTAAACAGCGAAAGGCGTCTTCCACCGATGTAAGCATGATATAGAGAGACCATATCTCGTTTTTTGAAAGATCCATCCTGTCTGTGCGTATGAAGTAACTGCCGTCATAGGGCTTGCCCAACTGAGATGGATCAAAACTCCATGTTATTTTGACAGCCTTGCCCTTATGCTCTTTTACATCTATTGCGAATCCCTTTGAGACCCTGCTGTAGAGTTGTCTCAACCGGCCTATTCGCTCCAGGACCTTCGGGTACGATTTCAGACGTCTCTTTATAGTAAGCCCCTCGCTGAGATACTCGATCTCCTCCTTCATGGCATCCCGTGCCTTGATTACAATCGCCTGTTCCTTCTTCATCTTGCCGTCACTGATACAGTGGAGATATGTTTCATTACCAATGCGCATCTCCTTGACCTTGATTCCCTCTTTTATCTCTTCGAAGGCGCCGTCTTCCATCTGTTCCGGCCTGCTGCGGGAAACAACGATATAGGAGAAACCTTTTTCTTTTACCAAGTCAAGGTTATCTTCCGAAGCAATCCCGGCATCCATTACGATCGTCGGTTTGGTGACAAAAAGGGGTGGTGTTTCCATTGATACCTGTGAATGGATATCGTTGATCATGTCGACAAGGGTCGAGGGTTCACCGACGTTACCGTCAAAAATACGGGAACACTTGATAAAACCGCGCTCATCAAGAACAACTCCAAGGGTGACGAGTGGTCTGTCACTTCGTTTCTGTTTTGACCTTCCCCTTTTTGCTTTTTTGTATTTTGCAGCGCTTCCGCTGAAGTATGTATTTGTCAGATCATACAGTATGATGGTTTCACCAAGGGAAAATATCTCCCTGCTGAGCATACGGAGAAAATGTTCAATCGTTTCCTTGTGTGTAAATAACAGATCTGAGTTGCGATAGAGCATGTTGTGTCCCACATATGAGAAGTCACATCCCAGCAATTCATCCAGCGCACTCTGTTCCTTTGCGTATCGCCTGAGTTCCCTTTCACTGCCGGGATGTACCAGACGACCAACAATCTGTAACGTGGCAAGATTCGACTCATCATTCGTAAATCCCACTTGCCGGAAGAGATCGAAGAATCCCAGGGCCTTCATGGCCTCGATACCGGCATGTTCGGGACCAACAAACTTTTCGTCGGATGAAGAGACGGCATTGACATCTACCGTCCTGTAATCCTGTTCATTTTCAGCGAGATCACGCTCTTTTTTTTCACTGCGTTGTTTTCTCAGGATTTGTTTTGTATAGTATCTGGCAAGGGATTCAATTTTGACGGCTATCGGCACGGTTGAACTTTCATGTCCTCGCAGGAGATCTTCTATGCGATTTGCCAGTTCTTTCCACTCCTCTTTTGGAAGATCGAGTTGTCCCAGATTTATAACAACTCTCTGCCGTGGGCCTCTGGGAGTACGCACAGACTCTATCAGTCTGTGGGATATGAACGCCTTTGGTGAGTTTGGGTTTTTCTTTTGTATTTCTCGGATATACATAGGAGTTACCATACCACACAGGGACTGCCGCGTCAAGCATTATCATCATACTATGGGGCACTACATTCGGCTTTCAAAGAGCGGCATGTAATATTATCAACAGGTTATGAGTGCATAACTGCTAAAAATACCCGTTTTTTGTTGTTTTTTATGAAAATAGGGTTAAAGTTGGGTTAATTCTTTACAGTCAAAAAGAGGGAATTATGATCTAACTTGAAAACATACCCCGTTTCACATATTGTTGTGGCGGGGGTTTTTATGAATTAAACGCTGCTTCATGTGGTGTTGTATACAGACATGCTTGTGTCAATTCCTTTCATATGACCCTGACACCGTATGACAACCATCAAAGAATGTAACCGGGGGGAGAATACTCGATGGCCGAATCCAATGGAGGCACCAGCAACAGCGTAAAGACCCTGTACGACATACTTCAGGCTGATAAAAGCGTTCCGCTCTCCAGTGGGGATACCCTCTATGTCCGCTTCCAAAAAATCAAAGAAGCAGCACCCGAACTGTTGCAGGGACTTGGCAAGAACGGGATTAAACATTCTTCGAGGATTGAAGAATACCTTGAAGACCTATCCGTTCATGAGAATGTTATTAAGCAGCTTACCTCGGCAGAGGTGTTTATTCTCCTCTGCGCAGCCTATCTCCACGACATCGGTTATTTGCATAATGGAAAGTTAATCCAAAATGGGCACCCTCGGCGGAGCCACGACATGATCCTGTCCGATCTGGGCAGATACAAACTGGGCGATTTCCCGTCCGTCAAAGGCAAACATCCCCTCACAGCGCAAGCGGTAGCACAGGTATGCCACGGTCACGAGAAAGAGATATTGCTACCCCTCGCCTCTATTCCCACCAAATTTTCCGATGCGGCATTATCCAAAGAACCATTGAATCTGAAAAAACTCACTGCCCTGCTGCGTCTTGCAGACGAAGCCGATGATGCCTACATCCGCCTTGGGGGTGACAGTGGCGGGGGCATCCGAGACGATATCCCTCTCGTATCGATCACGGGAAATACCATCATCTGGCACTGGAACAGGAGTGAAATGAAAGACCCGCAACGGGTGGAAGCACTCCTTCAGGAGAAGAAAGAAAACCTTGCCACGAGCCTCGCCTATCTGAGCGAAACAGGATTTCCCCGATGGTATCTCGTCATGGACCCGCAGACCGGCGATATTCCTCCACTCTTCATGCCGCCGCCCCCTGTGACGACCTTTGTGGGACATGCGGGAGACCTGAAAAAACTCCATACACGGATAAAGAGAAACCAGCAGGGCGCGATCACCGGTCTCGTGGGCACGGGTGGAATCGGCAAGACCGAACTCGCCCTCATGTATGCGGAACAGTTCAAAGACGAATATCCCGACGGCGTCTTCTGGGTATCACTCAAGGGAAGTATCTGGCGTTCCGAAGCGGTAAAGGTACACCAGGTGCTCAGACCATGGGAAGAACCGCCCACCCTTCCCGACGACGGCGCGGCACAGGATGCGGTACAGAATCTTCTCAACGGGAAGAAGGCGCTCCTCATCATCGACAATGTAAATGAAGCCGAAGACATTGCCCTCCCCGGCTGCCCAGTCCTGGTGACGACGCGGAATAAAACAGCCTTCAGTTTGATCCTCCCCGAGGCGGTCCACGAACTGCCAGGACTCACCGATACCGAAGGGTCGTCTCTCCTGAAAAAGGTGCTGGGAGCACCTCGCGTGAAACGGGACGAAGCAGGGGCAAAGGAAATCGTTCGAATTCTGGGCGGTATGCCCTTGGCGCTGGATATTGCCGCACGTCACCTCTATGATATGCCTAGCCTGAGCTTTCCCGACTACATTGGAGAAGTGAAAGGCAAACTAAGCAAACTGACGACTGGCGACAGTGAAGACAGGGATGTTGTAGCTTCCCTCATGCTGAGTGTGGAACAGCTCACGTCAATGGAAAATGGCGAGGAATTGCTCATGCTCTTTGAGGCATCGGGCGTGTGTGCCGAATCGGGCTTCGATTACCGGGCGGTTTGGGCCACGGCAGGCCTGCCGCAGGGTGACAGAACAGGGGCCGCCAGACAGGTCGAAACGCTCCACCGCCGTTCACTGCTCCTGCTGGACGAAAAGAGCGGCCGCTACTCGATGCACCCGCTGGTACGTGAGCTGTCGCTTTCAATGGCCATGAGTGATGAAACAAAGGAGAAAAGATGCCGGAAGAACCACTGCACCTATTTCCTTGCCTATGCCAGGGGACATGAGGCAGACCCCAGACAACTCATCGAAGAAAAGGACAACCTCTGGCAGGCGATGATACACGCGATACGGCTGGGGAAAGCGAAAAAGCTGATGCCTGAATTCATCGACCTGTTTGCGACACCCTACCGAATTCTCCTTGATCGGGGTGAATACGAGCAGGCCTTCAGATACCTGGTGGCGGTGAATCTGATCAATGTCGATGAACTGGGGGAGTCGAAAACACTGGTGAAGCTCCTCGATCCCCTGACAAGTAAGGATACAAACCTTGCATTGAGTTCCCGGGAATGGATGTTAACCGATCTGGGCACCGCATACCTGCAACTTGGTGAGTACCGACGCGCTTTCGAACTCCACGAGAAGGCACTGAAAATCGCACGCCGCATCGGTAATGTTCGGGGTGAGGGAAGTGCCCTTGGCAGTATGGGCCTGGCATACTCCAACCTTGGCGAGTACCAACGCGCTATCGAACTCTACGAGAAAAGACTGAAAATCGCACGCCGCATCGGGGATATCCGGGGTGAGGGAAGTGTCCTTGGCAATATGGGTACCGCATACCTGTACCTTGGTGAGTACCGACGCGCCATCGAACTCTACGAGCAAAGACTGGAAATGGCCCGCCGCATCGGGGATGTGCGGGGTGAGGGAAATGCCCTCGGCAATATGGGCAACGCATATATGCAGCTTGGTGAGCACCGACGCACTTTCGAACTCTACGAGAAGGCACTGGAAATCGCCCGCCGCATTGGCAATGTCCGAGGTGAGGGAAATGTCCTCGGCAATATGGGCCTGGCATACGCCAACCTTGGCGAGTACCAACGCGCCATCGAACTCTACGAAAAGGCACTGGAAATCGACCGCAGTATCGGCAATGTCCAGGGTGAGGGGAATGACCTTGGCAATATGGGCCTGGCATACGCCAACCTTGGCGAGTACCAACGCGCTATCGAACTCTACGAAAAGGCACTGGAAATCGACCACCGCATTGGCTATGTCCGGGGTGAGGGAAATGTCCTCGGCAATATGGGTTTGGCATACGCCGGCCTTGGCGAGTACCAACGCGCCATCGAACTCTACGAAAAGGCACTGGAAATCGACCGCAGTATCGGTAATGTCCGAGGTGAGGGAAATAACCTCGTAAATATGGGCAACGCATATGTTCAGCTTGGCGATAGGAAAACGGCTGAGGCGTGCTTCAGGGCATCAAGAAAAATTTTCAAATCGCTTGGCCTTCCTCACATGGTAAAGCAGGTCGAAGAGATGATGAAATCGCTGGGATTGTAACCAACGGTCTGTCACAATCACTACTGTAGTGGAAACAAAAGCACATCTTATGATAACAGTTACCCGCCAGAGAAACATTTACGAAGCAATTTTCACAGGCTAATCAGTAAATCCCCCTTCTGCACCTCAATAATTAAGCTCGTATTCACATATCGTAACTCCGTTGCCAATTTTCATTGTTCACATATCTGCTGAATATCGGAACTTTCCAAATGCCTCAGTTAGTGAAGACTTCGATCTGTAATCAATGAAACGCTACTGTAACAATTTCAAGTGCTTGTAGGTGAAATGTGCACCTCTAACCTTTCAAAAAGGCATTTTTAAGCTTTCATACATTTTCTTAATAATACATTCCTCTGCCTAAAAAAGTATTGACGCATGGCATTTAATGTCCGGTAATGCGGCTAAAGTAGTTTGAATAAGTGCTATTCTAGCACCATCTCCGAATGGAATATTATGCTTGAAATGGGTCTCACTATGAAGTACATTCGGAACTCAATTGAATTCATCATTGATGAGGAACAGATACATTACAAGAGTTATTGTCAAATGTTGTGTATGGGATCATTAGGCAGCGATCCTGGTTTCTTCAATACCATTGACAAATGTTACTCCTTTAACCAGTTTATCTAATATTTCATAACGAGAAAGACGTTGCCATTTTTTCTGGGCACACCGACATAACTGGAATGCCATGGTCATAACCGTCTTTGCGGAAAAACACCCTCGCACCTTGGCGGTGCGCAATCTGACCGTTGCAAAGGTTGATTCTATAGGATTCGTTGTCCGTATATGCTTCCAGTGCTCTGCCGGAAAATCGTAAAACGTTAACAATACATTCCGGTCTTTTTTTAAACATTCGGCAGCCTTTGGGTATTTGACTCCATATATTTCAATGAAATCATCAAAATGCTTCTGTGCTTCATTCTTTTCAGGTGCCATCCATATCTGATGAAGTTTCTTCTTGGCTTTTGCCTGAATGCTCTTTGGTAATTTATTCAGCACATTGGCAGTTTTATGAACCCAGCATCTCTGCCATCGAGTCGTGTCATACACCTTTGCCAGGGCTTTCCAGAATCCCAGGGCGCCATCACCGACGGCTAATTCAGGTGCTTCCGTGAGTCCCCGGTGTTTCAGGTCAACCAGTATCTCGGTCCATGAAAGCTCGCTTTCCCTGAAGCCGCCTTCTATAGCAACCAGTTCTTTCCTGCCGTCTTTTGTTGCGCCGATGATGACCAGAAGGCACTGCTTATCTTCCATACGAACATTGCAGTAGATGCCATCGGCCCAGAGATACACATATCGTTTATGGGACAGATCACGTTTTTGCCACTCTTCAAGATCGTCTTGCCAGCCTTCTTTCAGACGGCTGATAGTCGAAGCGGATAATCCGGGAGCATCTTTACCAACAAGCGCTGCCAGTGCCTCGCTGAAGTCTCCGGTGGAAATACCCTTCAGGTATAGCCATGGTATCAGTTCTTCTATGCTTTTTGTTTTTCGAATGTAAGGTGGTAATATCGAAGAACTGAATCGAATCCAATCGGTTTCGCCCTCCGATCCACGATCACGAACACGAGGAGCCCGAACTTCTACCGGGCCGATGCCGGTCTGAATCTCACGTTCAGGAAGATATCCGTTACGGGTAATCCTCTGGCAACCCTTATTATCCCTTAAATCAGTATACATGGCTAAAAAGCTTTCGATTTCTGCCTCTAAAGCTTCGGCCAATAACTTCTTGGCCCCGCTACGCAAAATATCGGTGATAGGATCGTCAACAAAAGTTTCTGGCTTTTTCAGTTCAGTTACGTTACTTCTACTCATGGTGTGTGTATCCTTTCTTCTTCTGAAGTGTTGGGCAATTGAGCTAACAATCGCCCAGAGGATACACCACCTAATATCTCAAACACAACTTTCGACTATATCTCACATTACAACTACTTTGACAATGTCAAGGGGCACATGGAGAAGCTAGTACCGGCATATCTCGCGCAAATAGTGGGAACCCCGTCTACTACGGGTCTGCAAACGCAGGGCTTTGCCACCACTGACGTCGGCGAATAAAACTCCCGGACAACGTAAAGGGGAACATCGGAAGGATCTCTTGATCCATTCGCAATGAGGCCAATGGGGGATTTTTATATTGAAATGGGAAGGACAGACACATGATACGAAGCTTCAACGGAAAGACGCCCCGCATCGCTGAATCCGCCTTTGTCAGTGAAGCCGCCTATGTGGTGGGCGATGTCGTCATAGGCGAGGATTCAAGTATCTGGCCGGGCGCCGTCATCAGGGGCGATTTCGGCAGCATTACTATTGGATGCAACAGCGTGGTGGAAGATAACAGTGTTATTCATTCCGGCAGTCCATCGATCCCCATAGGCAATGTTGAGATCGGAGACAGGGTACTGGTCGGCCACGGCGCCGTTTTGAATTGTCGGAAGATAGGAAACAATGTCCTCATCGGCATGCATGCCACGGTTCTTCACGATGCGGAAATCGGTGATTTCTGTCTCATCGCCGCACATGCCCTGGTCAGGCAAGGGATGAAGGTCCCCGATCGGTCGCTTGTTGCCGGTGTGCCGGGAAGGATCAAGGGCGAAATTTCAGAGGATCAGTCGTGGTGGGTGCAACACGCCTATAAGGATTACACCGCATTAGCAGAACAATATAAGAAACAGGGCCTCTGACGGGATCGCCGATAAGGCACAGGTCTCAACATTCGGCAGAATGTCAAATATTGAGACCTGACACCGGGGTTTATAAATAATAGTGGAGCTCCATCAAGAGACATCCTTTTTCACTCTTAAAGGGGCCGTGAGGTGTTGCAGGCGGCCTGCATGCGTAGGTATAGGGCTCACAGGGTGTATCGACGACGATCAGATCTC
>JAUVXT010000094.1 GCA_030603465.1 Deltaproteobacteria bacterium | reverse complement strand
TTCGATCGGCATGATCGGCGCCGCTAGGATATCGGAGAAATTGAATTATCTTGCCACAAATGACCGGGAGAGAATTGAAACACTCATATCGACGCTGGGTCTTCTCGATCATATTCCCGAAGCGGTAGAAACATCGGATATTCTTTCCAGGATGAAGATGGATAAAAAAAAGAAGGGAGACGCGATTAACTTCGTGTTGCTTAAAAAACTGGGCGTGCCCTTTGTCAATGGATCGGTGGAAGAGGGTCTTATCAGAGAGACGATCGAGGAGCTGCGGTCATGCTAGATGACTCACGAACAAAATTGAGGGATGAACTGAGAAGCAAGGATGACGAGATAGTGCGGCTTTTGCGTGAACGGGCTGAGCTGTCTGCCGAAATGGGAAAATTGAAGGGCAAAGAGGGCCTCAATATATATGATCCCGCGCAGGAGAGCAAAATTTTCAGCCGCCTCGAAGAAATGAATGGGGGACCTCTGCCTGCTCGATCTCTGAAAAAGATATTTTCTGAAATTCTTTCCGCTTCCCGGGCGCTTCAGGAGCCCCTGTCGGTGGCCTATCTGGGTCCGGAGGCGTCATTTACCCATATTGCAGCAAAAGCGCAATTTGGTGAAAGTACCCTTTACGCCCCGCAGACAACGATACTCGATGTCTTCGATAAGGTGGAAAAGAACCGGGTCAATTACGGAGTCGTGCCCGTGGAAAACTCCCTTGAAGGTATCGTCAAAATGACACAGGATCGTTTGATCTCAACAGCGGCGAATATTCTGGCTGAAACCTATCTTCCCATCGAGCATGCCCTCATGTCTGTGAGACGGGACAGAGAAGGGTTAAAGAGGGTTTACTCTCATCCTCAGGCCCTGGCGCAGTGCCAGGGGTGGCTCAGGAAGCATCTCCCCGATTGTTCAACTCATGAAGTGGAAAGTACGGCAAAGGCCGCCCGGATGGTGCTGACCGACGATGAAGGAGCCGCCATCGGCAGCCGCAACGCTGCCACGACCTATAGGCTTAATATTATTGACGAAGGGGTGGAAGATTGCCCGTCGAACATTACCCGATTTCTCGTTGTCGGTGAAGGGGGAAATAGCCCCACGGGAAGGGACAAGACTTCCATTATTTTTGGTACCCGCCACGATCCGGGTGCGCTCTATCGCGCGTTACAGCCCTTCGCCGAAAAGGGAATCAATCTCCAGAAGATAGTGTCTCATCCCATCAAAGAACGTGTATGGGAATATCTCTTCTTTGTCGATTTCAGCGGCCATAAAGATGAAGAGGCTATCGGTGAATGCCTGCAAAGGCTGCGAGAGGGATGCACATTCATCAAGATCCTGGGGTCCTATCCTATGGCCGGATAGAGAGCTTATTAGATTTTATCAAGAATAAAACTGAAAAGTCATGAAAATTGAGACAATTAAAAATCTGGATGCGACGGTGAAGATTCCGGGGTCAAAGAGCTTTACCCAGCGTGCATTGATCATTGCTTCGCTGGCCGAGGGGAAGTCCTGTCTCCAGAATGCCCTCATTTCAGAAGATACAAACTATCTGATCACGGCCCTCCGTTTGTTCGGTATTCGCATACTGGTAACGGACGAGGGAATAGTTGTTGAAAAAACGGCAGAACGTATGTGTAATCCCGGCGAAACAATCTATCTGGGGAACAATGGAACATCGTTGCGGTTTTTGACATCTTTGGCGGCGCTTGCCACGGGAGAGGTCACCATAGATGGGGGAAGTCGTCTCAGAGAGAGGCCGGTGGGACCCATCGTGGAAGCGCTGAGGACGTTGGGAGTCCGGTGCCGAAGCCTCCGCAATGAAGGCTATCCACCGATCATTATAAAGGGTGGAGACATCGATGGAGGAAGGGTAACGTTCGGGGACACACAGAGCAGCCAGTATATTTCATCTCTCCTCATCATCGCGCCCTGTGCGAAAGGGGATGTGGAAATAGGATTGCGGGGAGAGACCATTTCCAGGCCCTACATCGATATGACCATAGATGTGATGAGCCGTTTTGGTGTGGAGGTCATCAGACATGGCGAGACAGGATATACCGTGAGAGTCCCTCAGACATACAGGGGACAGACATACATAGTTGAATCCGACCTGTCGAACGCTTCATATTTTTTCCTGGCCGCCGCCCTGTGCAAAGGAAGGGTCAAAGTCCCCGATATAAACCCCGATACGATTCAGGGAGACATGAGGGTACTGGGAATTATGGAAAAAATGGGCTGTTCGGTGACGATGGGTAAAAACTGGGTCGATGTTGTCGGGAAGGAACTAGTCCGAGGGGACATGGAATTTGATATGGCATCCATGCCCGACATGGTTCCCACAGTGGCTGTGCTTTCGGCCTTCAGGGAGGGAAGAACGGTCATCAGGAATGTGGCCCACCTGCGTCTCAAAGAATGCGACCGCATCTCTGCCATGGTAACAGAACTCAACAGAATCGGCATCGACGCTGAAGAGATGGATGACGGACTCACCATCTCCGGTGGGAAACCACGTGGCGCGGAGATCGAAACCTATGCGGATCACCGGATAGCGATGGCTTTTGCCATTGCGGGACTCGTTACGAAGGGAATAGGAATAAAGGACACGACCTGCGTCAATAAATCATTCCCCGGATTCTGGGATACACTGAATCAACTGTATCGGCCATGAAGAACGTAATTGTGATCGGATATCGCTGCACGGGAAAATCCTCGGCGGGCAGGCAGCTTGCTGAGGGGATGGGTGTGCCTTTTTTCGACACCGATGAGCTTATCGTTGAGAGAGAGGGTATGTCGATAAGGGAGATCGTGGAGACGGGTGGCTGGAATCTCTTTCGTGAAAAGGAAAAAGAGGTGGCAAAAGGGCTGCAGGTAACGGAAGGGAGTGTCATCGCAACGGGCGGAGGACTATTTGATGATTCGGGAAACAGGGCGCTATTACGAAAAAAGGGCATCTTTTTCTGGCTGACGGCAAATGAAGAGACAATCATCGAGAGGATGATGAATGACCACAGGGGTGAGGGAGCTCGTCCCTCCCTTGCCCACAGTGATCTGCGCAGTGATGTGGTCGCCACACTCAGGGAAAGGGAACCGATCTATCGTCAGATGGCAGATTTCACGGTTAATACGTCGGGAAAGGCGATACGGGCTGTGGTGGATGAAATATACGGGATATTGAAAGGAAGAGAGGAAAGATAAATGTCAGGAAATTCTATCGGTCGTTTATTCAGAGTGACGACATGGGGAGAATCGCACGGGGTGGCGACGGGTGCCGTCGGTGACGGGTGCCCCGCTAATCTTTCCCTTAGTGAGTCCGACATACAAAAAGAACTAAACTTACGGAACCCGGGGTTGAGTCCTTCATCGTCGGCCAGGAAAGAGGAGGACATTGTAGAAATTCTATCGGGCATCTTTGAAGGGAAAACCACGGGGACGCCTATCTCTCTGATTATCAAAAACAGGGATGTCAAAAGTGGGGATTACGCGAACCTGAAGGATGTCTTCAGACCCGGTCATGGAGATATTACCTATCAGAGGAAATACGGCATCAGGGATTACCGGGGAGGCGGGCGCGCCTCGGCCCGGGAGACCGCCGCGCGCGTGGCCGCCGGGGCTATTGCCGGAAAAATCATTGACCTTGCGGGCATGGAAGTGATCGCCTACACCGTAGAGTTGGGCGGAATTATGGCAGACCGGCGCGATCTCGCAGACATCGGTGGTAACGCCTTATGCTGCCCCGATGTGGAGGCCGCCAAAAAGATGCAAGATCGCCTCGATGAGGCGAAAAAGAAGGGAGATTCCCTGGGCGGCATCGTGGAAATTGTCGTGAAGGGATGTCCATCCGGCCTGGGAGAGCCCGTATTTGAAAAGATGGATGCCGGTCTCGCCGGGGCGCTCATGAGTATCGGATCGGTCAAGGGTGTGGAGATCGGTGCGGGATTCAGGGTTGCGCGGATGTCCGGATCGGAATGCAATGATCCCATCACACCGGAGGGATTTCTGTCAAACAATGCGGGTGGAATACTGGCAGGCATTACCAATGGAGATGACATAGTCATCAGGGTCGCCTGTAAACCGATTCCGTCCATAGAAATCACACAGCAGACCATCGACATTTACGGGAAGCCGGAAACGATATCGATTCATGGGAGGCATGACGTATGCGTTATCCCGCGAATCGTTCCCGTCTGCGAAGCCATGGTCCGTATTGTTCTGGCCGATCATTTCTTGAGGCACCAGAGTGCCAATGGTTCGAAGCTTTTCGGATAAAAGAGGATTGGGTAAGATGTACACGGTAATTTCACATAAAAACAGCTGGTGGTGGTGGAAAAATCACAGGGAGGGGTTTGTCCGCCGCTGATGCTGGAAACATAGAAAATGTAAGCCGTGGCGAATCCCCCCAAAGGAATCCACGGCTTTTTTGTTTTTTCAATCTCTTTCGCATGTGAGTTGATGAACCGAAGCATCCACACCTTTTCGCTTGTCTAAGATGCTTTTTGATAAATCTAAGGCTTGCTCCAGGCGATTCCAAAACTCGCCCTTCGGGCTTAGACAGTTGGAATCGCTGTCCTTCCGCTTCGCCGAGATTTATGCGCAAAAACCATCTTAATGACCGCTCAAAGGTATGCATGCTTTAAGAACCCTTTTACATGTATGCAAGAAATGACAATTTATTCGTAAAGGAGACGTGATCATAATATGTATTATCCGACGTTTAAGCAATTTGAAGAACTGGCAGGCAGGGGGAACCTTATCCCCGTATACCGGGAGATACTTGCCGACATGGAAACACCGGTGACTACTCTCAAGAAACTGGGCGACAGGCGGCATGCCTTCCTTTTCGAGAGCGTGGAGGGAGGTGAAAAATGGGGCCGCTATACCTTTCTCGGAGCAGATCCCCGTACCATTGTGAGGGTGAGTGGTGACGATGTCACGATTCAGGAAGGGAATACTGTGTCCCGTCACAAACACCGGGGAGATCCGCTGCAGTATTTGAAAAACATAATGAAGCAATACAAGCCCGTTGCGATTGACGGCCTTCCACGCTTTTATGGCGGCGCCGTGGGTTTTTTTGCCTACGATATGGTGCGATATTTTGAGAGGCTTCCGTCGCATGTCACCGATGATCTTCAAGCCGATGACGCCGTCTTCCTCTTCACCGACACCATGATAATTTTTGATAACATCCGGCATACCGTCAAGGTCGTGGCATGCGCCGTTACCGATGAGGAAAGGGACCTAAAGGTGATTTACGATGAAAAGGTCCAAAAAATCGATGCGATGATTGAGTTGATTAATGCCCCCCTGGAAAAGGTTAATTGTAATAATCCAAAAGGAAACGGAGGAGCCGTCCGCTCTAATATGACGCCCGATGCATTCAAGGCCATGGTGAAACGGGCCAAGGAATATATTCTGTCGGGAGATGCCATCCAGGTTGTCCTGTCCCAGCGCTTTGAAAAGGAAAATGGCTCCGATCCCACCGATCTTTACCGGGCCCTTCGCTATATCAATCCGTCACCCTACCTCTTTTACCTCAAGCTTGAAGACTTCATTCTCATAGGGTCTTCGCCGGAGGTCATGGTTCGCCTCGAGGAGAAACGGGTAGAACTGAGACCCATTGCCGGAACGAGGCCCAGGGGAAAGACGGAGCAGGAAGACAGGGAACTTGCGGCTGAACTTTTGCAGGACCCGAAGGAAAAAGCGGAACACATTATGCTTGTCGACCTGGGTCGAAATGACCTGGGTCGGATTGCACGGATCGGCACGGTACAGGTCAACCAGCTCATGATTGTGGAGAGATATTCTCATGTCATGCATCTCGTTTCCAATATCCAGGCCCAATTGTCGGAGGGTAAAGACTGCTTCGATGTGCTGAAGGCCACCTTCCCCGCGGGGACATTGTCGGGAGCGCCGAAGATTCGTGCCATGGAAATTATAGACGAACTGGAGACGGTCCGCAGGGGGGCCTACGGCGGTGCTGTCGGATATTTCAGCTATACGGGGAATATGGATTTCTGCATCACCATCAGGACGATGGTTGTCAAGGATGGAAAGATCTTCATACAGGTCGGCGCGGGCATCGTGGCTGATTCCGATCCCGATATGGAATATGAAGAGACCCTCAACAAGGCCGGTGGCATGGTGCAGGCCATCCAACTGGCATCGGCCAATTTTACTATAGGAGAAAAGCCATGATTCTGATGATCGATAATTATGATTCCTTTACCTATAATCTCGTCCAGTATCTGGGGCAGCTCGAAGAAGAGGTTGCCGTCTACCGCAATGACGGCATCACCATTGAAGAGATCATGGAATTGCGGCCGGACAGTATCTTCCTCTCTCCCGGTCCCGGGGCGCCGAAAGATGCGGGCATTACCGTGGAGGTTATAAAGAATTTTTACAGGACTATTCCCATCATGGGGATCTGTCTGGGACACCAGGCGATCGGCTATGCATTCGGCGCGGAAGTGGTCCGTGCGGACCACATCATGCACGGAAAGACATCGGGGATAGTAAATGACGGCAAGACAATCTTCAGGGGCCTTCCCAGCCCTTTTGTCGCGGGCCGTTATCATTCCCTGATATTGAATAAGACCTCCATTCCACCCGCGCTCCATATCAGCGCCGAAACGGCTAAAGGAGAAATCATGGGTGTCAGGCACCGGCACTATCCGGTGGAGGGGGTGCAGTTCCATCCCGAATCGATACTGACACCCAAGGGGAAACGGATCATGAGGAATTTTTTGCAGCTGAAGAGAAAAGCCATAGAAAGCTGAAGGGGAGCATGTGAGATGATAAAGGAAGCAATCGGGAAGGTCGTACAGGGTAAAGACTTACAGGAACAGGAAATGATGTCCGCCATGGATGAAATAATGAGTGGGGAGGCAACGCCGGCGCAGATCGCCGCCTTCATTACATCACTCAGGATCAAGGGTGAGACGGTGGAAGAGGTTACCGGTGCCGCGCGTGTCATGAGACAAAAAGCGACCATGATCGACGCCCGGTCATCGACCATCGTCGATACCTGCGGAACCGGCGGTGACGGGATGAATACCTTTAATATTTCCACGACGGCGGCCTTTGTCGTGGCCGCCGCCGGGATTACCGTTGCCAAGCATGGCAACAGGGCCGTTTCCAGCGGTTGCGGGAGCGCCGATGTCCTGGAAGCCCTCGGTGTAAATATAATGGCCGATCATGAAATAGTGGAGGAATGCATTCAGCAGATCGGCATCGGTTTTCTCTTCGCCCCGAAGCTTCATGGCGCCATGAAGCATGCCATCGGTCCGAGACGGGAAATCGGCATAAGGACCATATTCAATATGCTGGGCCCCCTGACAAATCCGGCGGGCGCTACATCTCAGCTCATAGGGGTCTATGATCCGCGTCTCACTGAAATGTTTGCCGGCGTATTGAAAAATCTGGGAACGAAAAGGGCCTTTGCCGTTCATGGTTCCGATGGATTGGACGAAGCCACAGTAACGGGGGAGACGCGCGTCTCAGAGTTAAGAGACGATGTCGTTACGACCTATGATATCAATCCCATAGATTTCTTCGGCGATACCTGCAGCGGCGAAGAAATCCGCGGGAAAGGTGCCTTGGTCAATGCCCGCATCACGAGGGATATACTGAAGGGGAAGGATGGGAGCCGTGGAAATATCGTCCTCTTGAACGCAGCGCTGGCTATCGTTGCCGGTGAAAAGGCGGAAACTATCGGGGAAGGTATTTCTATTGCCCGCGACTGTATCGAAAGCGGCGCCGCCCTAAAAAAACTGAACGACCTCGTTGAATTGAGCAACAGTTAAGGAGAGACAATGTTCCTGGAAACAATAGTGGAAGCAAAACGGAGAGAGGTCGGTTATCTGAAGGAAATCAGACCACTGGAAGTTCTGAAAAGGGCCGCAGGGGGTATGCCCGATACACGTGATTTCACAGGGGCGGTGGGGGGAAAAGAGTGCGCCATCATCGCCGAGGTGAAAAGGCGTTCCCCCTCAAGAGGAATTATCAGGGACCCCTTCGATCCCGTCGAAATTGCATCTCTCTATGAACAAAAGGGGGCCGCGGCCATTTCCGTCATCACAGACGAACAATTTTTCGGGGGACACGGTTCCTCAATCGCGGCCATAAAAAAGATAGTGGAACTTCCCCTTCTGAGAAAGGATTTTATCATAGATGTCTGCCAGCTCTATGAGACAAAGGCCCTCGGCGCGGATGCCGTCCTTCTCATCGCGGCCATCCTGGATAAAAACGATCTCGCACACTTCATAGAACTGGCGGAATCGCTGGGACTCTCACCCCTGGTGGAGGTGCATACGATCGAAGACGTTGAAAAGGCCCTTGCTGCCGGAGCCCGGATCGTGGGAATCAATAATCGTGATCTAGTCACATTCGCCACAGATCTGAAGGTAAGCAAAGAGCTGATTTCCCATATCCCCGATGACAGAATCATCATCAGCGAAAGCGGTATTACGACGAGGGGAGACATTGACAGACTCATGGAGGCGGGTATCCGCGCCTTCCTGATAGGTGAGACACTCATGGCCGCCGAAGATACAGGCACAAAACTCGATGAACTTCTGGGGAGGGTATAGACAAAAATGACGGAGATAAAAATATGCGGCATTACCAATCTGGAAGACGCAATGGTTGCCGCCGAAAGCGGCGCCCATGCCCTCGGCTTCATTTTTTACCGGAAGAGCCCGCGCTATGTGTCACCGGAAGATGCGGCGGAAATCATTCAAAATCTTCCTCCCGCGGTGGCGACGGTTGGAGTTTTCGTGAATCACGATGCCCGGGAGGTTAGGAAAATCGCAGAGAGTTGCCTCCTTGATATGATTCAACTGCACGGTGATGAATCACCCGAATATGCGAGCGGCCTTTCAGAGTATCACATAATAAGGGCCATCGCGCCGCGGAGTGACAATGATTTTACAGGGCTCAAAACATACCCGGCCAGTGTCATCCTCGTGGACGGCTATGATCCCCGTCTTTACGGCGGAACGGGGAAAGAGGCAAACCGGGACGCCGCTCTTCTGATAAAGGAACAATATTCCCTCATACTCTCGGGTGGTCTTCATGCCGGTAACATAGAAGCTGCTCTGCGACGAGTCTCACCGCGGGCCGTCGATATCAGCAGCGGTTGCGAACGGGTGCCGGGAGAGAAGGATCACGACAAGATCAGAAAGATCATAGATATTGTGCGACGTTTTGATAAAGATTCAGGTAAAAAGAATACGGGGATTTTCAGAAAAGCGGAACGGACGGCACATTCATCACAAAATGAACCGTCCTCGTAAAAAGCTCCGCTATGCCCCGACGAGTCGGGACATTATAATTGCAAGTAACTTGCATTATTTAAATTCGCGTATTACTTGGCATATATTAAGAAGTATCAATAAGTTATGGCGATTTTGTAAATTCTAGTTACTTG
>JAUVXT010000129.1 GCA_030603465.1 Deltaproteobacteria bacterium | reverse complement strand
ATAAAGTTTCTTCCTTCTTTACAACATGGTACACACCCTTAACTTTCGTTGTTTTTGCCGCGCAGGCCGATATGAAAATAATCAGCAACAAGAGTATGAACTTCTCTTTCTTAAAGCGCATAAGACAAACCTCAGATTAACCACTTTATTAATATGGCTCCACCTACCAGAAGTATTACAAAGACAACGGCCAGGATATTAAAATACCTGTCGATGAGTACCCTTATACTCTTACCAAATAAATATATCAACAGGCCTACCAGGAAAAATCGTGCCGATCTGCTGACGACTGAAGCAAGTAAAAAGATGGGAAAGTTTATTTTGAAGGCGCCCGCCGAAATAGTGAAGACCTTGTACGGTATCGGTGTAAATCCCGCTATTCCGACAGCCCAGGCATTATACTGATTATATAGAGCGCCCAGAGTATTATACTTATCCGTCAATCCATAGAAATTTAATATGTGGAAACCGAGAAGGTCCATGAAATTATAACCGATGGCATATCCGCCTATCCCGCCCAGCACCGAACCTGCAGAACAGATAAGCGCGTACCTTAATGATCGGGTGGGTATCGATATCGCCAGCGCGATCAGCAGAACGTCGGGAGGTATGGGGAAAAAGCTTGATTCCGCGAAGGCAAGCAGAAAGAGCGCCCATGATCCGTAAGGAGTTTCGGCCCAGTGCAGGACCCAGTCATATAATCTTCTGAGCATCGACCCCTTTAACCTTTCCAGCCATGTTGGCCTACGAGGTTAACAAATCGACAACCTCCGAGGTCTTCAATTTTGATATCATCCGGATTGTCGGAGAGGCGGGTGAGCTTCATCATTGTTTGTGTATATCGGTCACCCACCGGAATAATAAGCCTTCCTCCCACGGCCAGTTGATCTTTAAGAATATCGGGGATGGCGGGGGCGCCGGCCGTCACAATAATGGCATCGAATGGGGATTCGTCTTTCCAGCCGTATGTTCCATCTCCCACACAGACTAATACATTGAAATAATTGAGAGATTCAAGAATATTCCGGGCTTTTGATGCGAGAGACGCTATGCGTTCTATGGAAAGGACTCTGTCGGCCAGTTCTGCCAGTAATGCCGCCTGATATCCGGAACCGGTGCCTATTTCAAGCACCTTTTCCTTGCCTGTTAATTGGAGCGTTTCTGTCATGAGCGCTACAATATAGGGTTGGGATATGGTCTGCCTCTCTCCTATGGGGAGAGGATTGTCGTCGTATGCCTGATTTAAAAGCCCTTCATCGACAAAAAGGTGGCGGGGAATCTTTTCCATTGCCTCCAAGACCCGCTTATCCGTTATTCCCCTCGAACGAACCTGGGAGTCGACCATTTTCTTTCTCTGTTTCTTATATCTGTCCATCAAACTTCTTCTTCCCAGGTATTTTATAGATCTTTTCTATCCACTTGTGGTTTCGAAATCCAATAGCTTCCCTGATTACAACAAGATAATAATATCTCAATTTGACATATTCTCTTTTCTCGTTATATCTCTTTATGCCTTCGCTAATTTCTTCAAACAAGCCTTCGTTTGTACTTGTATTATCACCTTTTTTAAGTATGCCAATCTTGGTTTCGATATCCTCTTCGATATTCCTCAGTTTTTGAAGCGAACCCTGCAATTCACTACCCGCATGACAGAGCGCTTCCGCCCTCTCCTTTAGGAGTTCTTCCTCCGTCCTGTCAAAACCGGTTTGTAACATGGTTAAAAATATCCTATGTGCGGGATAGGTCACTTAGGCAAGTATCATTAAAAACCTCACATTTCAACAGAAAAGCTCCCTTTGTTTGACTTTAAGGGTGCCATATATTAGATACACACGCACCGGCAAGCGATGCAGGGTTTGCTGACCGCCTTTGTGCGAAGGAAAAATTTTCACAGGGAGAATGGCGTGAGTTCGAAAGATAAAATCGTTATGTCGCGGGCAATAAGGGAAGCCTATAGAACAGTCGATGATGAAGAGATGATGGTGCCTATGGTTCTTTCAGATGAAGAGGGCCACCCGATAGGGAGGATAAGGGATGGGGACTCCGCCATATTTTACAATATAAGGGGTGAAAGAGAGATAGAATTAACGGAGAGTTTGACCGACGGGATATTCGATAAATTTCCCGTGGAGAAAATGGATTTAAATTTTGCCACCATGATCGAATACAGGGAAGGACTGAATGTACGCGTTGCCTTTCCTCCTGAAGGCCGGCTTTCAGACACACTGTGTGAAACCATCTCAAGAGCGGGGAAAAAACAGATCAAGATAACGGAAATGGAAAAGGCCGTGCATCTGGGATTTTTCATGAATGGTAAAAATGGAGATCCTGTGTCAGGGGAAGAACGGGTAATAATTCCCACAAGGAAGGATGTAGTGCTCTTCGATGAGGCGCCCGAGATGTCGATCGATGAGATCACAGAGGCCGTCACCGAAAAGATTAATGATAAAAAGTATGATTTTGTCATAACAAATTTTCCCAATGTGGATGTGCTGGGACACATTGAGAATCCCGATGCCATAGTTAAGGCCGTCGAGGTGGTTGACAGAAAGGCCGGCCTGGTTATAGAGGAAGCCCGGAAAGAAGATATGACCGTCATTGTGACGGCAGACCATGGAACGGCCGAGAAGTGGTACTATCCTGACGGGCTTATCGATACCGGTCACACGGATTCTCCCGTTCCCTTTATCATCATCCATGAGGATATAAACACCGAACTGCGCGAAGATGGCGAATTGTCCGACATAGCTCCTACTATTCTTCAATTGATGAATATACCCAAACCTGATGCAATGAGCGGGCGCTCACTGATAAGGGACAAATCATGTGAGATTAGCCGCCGCCGTCTTCTTCTGGTGATCCTTGATGGGTGGGGCTTCAGTGAAAAGAAAGAGGGAAATCTTATAGCGAAGGCGAAGACTCCTGTAATGGATGGATTGAGAAAAGACTGCCCCTTTACGACACTTAGGGCGTCGGGAGAGGCCGTCGGCCTTCCTGAAGGGACGGCGGGCAATTCTGAGGCGGGCCATCTTCATATCGGTGCCGGAAGGAGGATATATTCCGACAGCGTGAGGATACAAAGCGCAATTGAAGACGGCTCCTTTTTCCATAATAAGGCATTCCTCGATGTCATGAAGGCCGCAAAAGATAATTCTGCCGCCCTTCACCTTTTGGGAATCGCGTCCTTCTTCAGTTCTCACGGCTCTATTGATAACCTGTTTCGGATAATGGAACTTGCAAAAAGGGAAGGTGTCAGGGATGTATATATTCATTCCATGCTCGGCAGAAGGGGAGAAAAACCCGAAAGTGGCGCACGGTATATAGAAAAGATAGAGAAAAAATGTGAAGAATCACGACTGGGAAGGGTTGTGTCGGTAATCGGCAGATACTGGTCCATGGACCGCGAGGAAAACTGGGACAGGATAGAGAAGACCTACAGGATGCTGGTCTACGGTGAAGGAAAACATATTTGTCAGTAGCTTAAAGATTTGATTGCCCTGACGACAGCCTCGTAAAAGTCCCCTTTTTCGCATTTAAGTTGATGAACCGTCGCATAAACACCTTTTCGCTTGTCTAAGATGCTTTTTGATAAATCTATGGCTTGCTCCAGGCGATCCCAAAACTCGCCCTCCGGACTCAGACAGTTGGAATCGCTATTCTTCCGCTTCGCCATGATTTATTCGCAAAAACCATCTTAATGACCACTCAAAGGTATTTATGTTTGAACAAATTTATTATTAAAGAATCGATGCTTTTAAAATCTCATTATAAGATGAGTGTAAGGAAAAAGGATGAGCTTTTCTTTTGAGCAGGGCCCCATACGTCCTCCCAGTGAGGCAAAGAGCCTTTTGATAAGGGTGACAAGAAACTGTCCCTGGAACAGGTGCGCCTTTTGCCATATCTATGAGGGTGAAAAGTTTGAGATAAGGCCGCAGGATGATATAAAAGAGGATATCAGAAAGGCCCGGGCGATTGCCGATGAGATAAAGGAGATATCGTGGAAGCTGGGAGAAGGGGGCGAAGCTTCTGAACGTGTGGTGGCAACTATTTGCAGGAATGACGATGATTATAACGACAGCTTCAGGGGCATAGCGGCATGGCTCTACTTCGGCGGTGAATCTGTTTTCCTCCAGGATGCGAACTCTCTAGTCATGAAAACGGAAAATCTTGTAGAGATACTGGAATTCATCAGTAAGAATTTTCCCGATGTAAAGAGAATTACATCCTATTGCCGTTCAAAGACAGCGAAACGAAAGTCTGCGGAAGAACTGAAAATGCTTTTCAATGCAGGCCTTTCGAGGATACATATCGGGATGGAAAGCGGTTATGATCCCATTTTGAATTTTATCAAAAAGGGAGTTTCGGCAACGGAACACATTGAAGGTGGAAGAAAGATTGTGGAGTCGGGCATTTCTCTCTCAGAGTATATTATGCCGGGATTAGGTGGCGAGAAATGGTCCTGCGAGCACGCTACGGAAACGGCGAGGGTAATTAATGAGATCAATCCCGACTTTGTCAGGTTGAGATCACTTATGATAAGAAGAAATACGGATTTGCACAGGTTGAGCGAGAAAGGCAAGTTTGATCCACTTGGGGATGAAGACGTTGTCAGGGAGATAAGATTATTTATAAACAGCCTTGAGGGCATAGAAAGCACCATTGTAAGTGATCATATATACAACCTTCTGGAAGAAGTGGAGGGTAAGCTTCCCGGGGATAAGAAAAGACTTCTTGCCATTATCGACAGATATCTGGGGCTTAACGATGAAGACAGGTTAATCTACAGGTTGGGGAGGAGAAGAGGAGTATACAGGAAGATTGACGATCTTAAAGACAAGAGGACATATAATAAACTGAGAAACTTACAACGGTAATTGCTCAAGCTCTTTGAACTGAACAGCGAGTGTGTTCCCCGCAACACGTTGCGGGGGGGGGAGCTCCAAATTAATATTTGTCAAAACATCACGGAGGTTTTGTCAGAGGGATTTTGGTATAGTCCTGTTCTTACTGACCTTTTATCGAGAGCTTGCCTGCTGGCATTAAAGTTGCCTTACAATACTCTTAGAAGGGCGTATAATAAAAATATTCGGTATTTAAAATTGATAATTTTACTTGACATTTGGCGTGTTCGTGCTAGTATTTCTTGGGCTATTATTTAAATTTCAGGATTGGCTGAAAGGATCCGAAATGAGGAAGAGTTACTATACTCTACTTGTCATACCACAGAAGAAAAGTTCTATCAGGAAAGTCAATATTTCGGGCAATTTTCTGAAGTTTATGTCCTTTGTAATAGCTATCGGTCTATTATCCATTATATATTTTTCGTATGACTATGTAAAAATTAAAGGCAGGATTGGGGAACTTGCCAACTTGAAGGAGCTCAGCGCCACCCAGAAAAAGCAGATAGATATGCTGGATACTAAAGTGGCCGAATTTGGCAAGAAGATGACGGAACTGAAACAGTTTGATAAAAAGATCAGAATAATTACAAACCTGGAAGATGAAGAGGATGACGGTAAGTTCCTCGGCATGGGAGGCCCCATTCCCGAAGAAAAAAGAATTGAAGGGAAGATGGCCGGTGCGGATAAAGTGATCATCGGAAGGGTACATGGAAATATAGATCAGCTTCTTGCGGAGGCGAATCATCAGGAGAAAAGCTTCAAGGAATTACTGGAGTTTCTCAAAAAGCAGAAGTCCTTGCTTGCAACCACTCCTTCCATCTGGCCTGTAAGGGGTTGGATAACATCGGAATTCGGGTACAGGATTTCGCCATTTACAGGAAGAAGGGAATTCCACAGGGGGATCGATATTGCCACGAGAATCGGCAAAGAGGTGGTTGCTCCCGCGAACGGTGTTGTGACCAAGACATCGAAAGATCCTGGCATGGGCAATGAAGTTAGAATAAATCATGGGAATGGCATAATGACCATTTATGGTCATATGCTCAAGGTTGCCGTTAAAAGAGGTAAAAAGCTAAAAAGGGGAGATATAATAGGTCATGTGGGCAATTCCGGGAGGAGTACCGGTCCCCACCTTCATTATGGTGTTCAAGTAAAGGGTATTTATGTGAATCCGCGAAGACATCTTTTTTAGCTTACTTTCCCGTGACACTTTTACAATATTTGAAAAGCTTCCCGGTAACATTTATTGCCGGGTTTTTTTTATGAGGACATTATGTTGAATTACATCTTAAAGAAGGTTGTTGGTAGTAAAAATGATCGGGAATTGAAAAGGTTGTCCCCAATCCTGGAAGGGGTAAATGATATCGAGCCGGCGATGAAGAGTCTCAGTGATTCGGAATTGAGGTCGAAAACGCCCTATTTAAAAGAATTGCTGAATAACGGCGGAAATCTTGATGATATACTGAGAGAAGCCTTTGCCGTGGTCAGGGAAACTTCCGTGAGGACGCTGGATATGAGACCCTTCGATGTTCAGATCATAGGCGGCGTCGTTCTTCATGAAGGGAAGATTGCCGAGATGAAAACGGGTGAAGGTAAGACGCTGGCTGCGACGATGCCTCTATATTTGAACGCCTTAACCGGCAGGGGCGCGCATGTTGTAACGGTTAATGATTACCTGGCAAGCAGGGATGCCGAATGGATGGGCCCCATTTATAAATTCCTGGGCCTGTCTGTGGGTGTTATAGTTCATGGTATGAGTGATGAAGAGCGAAGGGAAGCCTATAGCTGCGACATAACCTATGGCACCAATAACGAATTCGGCTTCGACTATTTACGTGATAATATGAACTTCCGCATTGAAGATTATGTGCAGAGGGAATTCCATTACGCCATTGTCGATGAGGTGGACAGTATCCTTATTGATGAAGCAAGGACGCCTCTCATAATATCTGGTCCCTCGGAAGAGTCTACCGATAAGTATTACAGAATCAATCAGATCATACCGCGCCTGAAAAGGAATTCGGACTACACGATCGATGAAAAAACCAGAGCCGTTGTTCTTACGGAAGAAGGCGTTGCAAAGGTGGAAAAACTGCTCAAGATACAAAATCTCTATGAACCCAAAAACATTGAGATCCTCCATCATGTGAACCAGGCGCTCAAGGCCCATACGCTCTTTAAGAGAGACATCGATTATCTGGTGAAGGATGGTCAGGTGGTTATAGTCGATGAATTCACCGGGAGGGTCATGCCCGGAAGGAGATACAGCGATGGTCTTCATCAGGCGCTGGAGGCGAAGGAAAAGGTCAAAATAGAGCGGGAAAACCAGACGCTGGC
>JAUVXT010000054.1 GCA_030603465.1 Deltaproteobacteria bacterium | reverse complement strand
AACCCAATGTATCTGGTGGAGGCGGCGGGAGTCGAACCCGCGTCCGAAAATATTCCACTGCAGCTTCTACGTACGTATCCTTTGATTTGCTTTCGCATCTGAAAACTCCCAAAGGCAAGATTGATCAGACGCTATCCCGGTTAGTTTTCGCCTCATTCCCTTCGGGAAGAAGAACTCAGCTATCCTGTCTAGTCGACGCCCAAATCTGACCCGGCAGGCATGATCAGGAGGACGTTAGCCGTCTAAGCGGCTAAGGCGTAATCGTAATTATCTGCGATTATATGTTTCCTACCTATTTAACGAGGCCTGTAGGAACCTCGGTACGCTTCTACAGCTTCAACTATCCCCGTCGAAACCGTGACGCCCCCAATAATTTTTGAGTGTTTATAATATATGCCCTTTCACGACTTTCGTCAAGCACGAAAAATTATCAAGGAGGAGCCCCTATGTTACCAATTTGCGGGAGGTACCGCGCAATGTATACAATCCGAATTATCACCACTCGCGGTTTTTATGCCTCAAGCCCCGTGCTATCTCTCGCTGGTCTTCCTTCTTTTTCAGATCGGCCCTTTTATCGTAGAGTTTTTTCCCCTTTCCGATACCGATTTCTACCTTCACCTTTCCCTTCTTTAAATATGCCTTCAGGGGAACCAGCGTCAACCCCTTTTCTCTCGATTTCCCGTAGAGTTTCTTTATCTCCCGCTTGTGAAGGAGGAGTTTCCGAGTCCTCAGTGGATCATGATTCAACCGGTTTCCATGTGAATAGGGGCTGATGTGCATGTCGTGGAGATAGACCTCGCCGTCTCTTACCGATGCGTAACTTTCCTTGAGATTGCCCCTCCCTTCGCGAAGCGCCTTTACTTCGGTGCCGACGAGGACGATGCCCGTCTCATAGGTATCATCTATAAAGTAGTTTTTCCGTGCCAGCTTATTCTGGCATATTATCTTTTGGGAAGTATCTTTCTTTGTCACAGTTTTACTCTCAATAAGGGATTTCAGATAAAGGGTCGACAATCAAACCGGCGCCCTCCCCCTTAACTATTTCTCTTCAGCAGATAGTCCGTCTTTACATGCCTCATCGACTTGAAAATATTCTCACGTATATCTTTGTTCTCTTTTTCCAGTTCGTCAAGAACTTTCTTTATGTACCTTCGCTTCGACACCTTTGCCGTGGGACACCCGTCTTTAACAACGGGAAATCCCCGCTCGCGCGCGTACTTTTTTATCAATCCCTCCCGGATATAGGCAAAGAGACGTATAATATGATATTTCCCCTTAAAGATGGCCTGACTGGGAACCATTGTGCTGATCTCACGGGCATAAAACATGTTGATAAGGAGTGTTTCGATAATATCGTCCTTGTGATGGGCAAAGGCGATCTTGTTGCATCCATATTCGCCGGCTATCTCAAATATCCTCTTCCTTCGCAGGCGCGAGCACAAAAAACAGGGGTTTTTCCTGTTGTAATCGCTGTGCGCAAGAGGGCCAATGTCAGTTTTATCCATTACATAGTTATAGGCATTGTCCTTCAGGTATTTCTCCAGTATGTCGTACCCTTTATATGATTCATCGAATCCGGGATCGATGTGAACCGCCATCACTGAAAAGGATGGCAGAAAAACCATGGGGGTATTAAGCAGGTCGAGGAGGGCCATACTGTCCCGTCCCCCTGAAACACCGACGAGAACCCTGTCACCCTCAGACAGCATATCATAGTCGCGGGCAGCGATTTCCATCCATTTTTTCAGGTGGAGATAGAGCTTTGTCCTTTTTTCTTCTGCCAATGTAGTGCGTCCTGTAAATATTTACTTTTCCGCGGTAACTCCAGAGAGCCCAAAGCGGATATACCTTTTATCACAGAGACCGCACAGTTCACAAAGAAAAACTTGTGCGTATTTTGTTTGACAGCAAAGTTAATAATATAATATATTTAAAAGAAAAAGTTCCTTGCAGGGGGAGGCAATGAAACGAATCACCTTTTTACTTATAATCATTCTTTTCCTTTTGCCGTCTCATGGCCGGGCTCAGGATGTGAATACCTATGGCCAGGGTTCCGTTATACTGGAGGTGGAGGGCCACGCATGCATGGGTGACGAGAGATCGAGAAAGAAAACCAGGATCATGGCCATTACCGAAACCAAGAGAAAGGCCGCCGAGATGGCCCTGACCCATATAAGCAGCGAGACCAGAATAGAGGATTTTGCCGTCAGTTCAGATATTGTAGACGCCTATTCCCAGGCAAAGGTAAAGATTATCGAGGAAAAAGAAAAGGGCTGGTTTACGGATAAATTTGCAGGGGAATGCTACAGGATAAAGCTCAAGATGGAGGTGATACCCGATCTGGACAGGCTTTCAAAGGTTATCAATAAAGATACACTCATAGAAGAGCCCAATGCGCCTCTTACGGTGAAGCTCTGGACGGATAAAGAGAGTTACCGTGTCGGGGAAAAGATAAAGATATATCTGAGGGTGAACAAACCCTTCTATGCCAGGATTGTATACCGGGACGTATCGGGCAAGCTGGTACAACTCATGCCGAATCCCTACCGAAATGACAACTACTTCAATGGTGGCGTGACCTATGAAATCCCATCGGGCAACGACAGATTTGACCTTCAAATAACCCCCCCCTTCGGAAAAGAAAACATTATATTATACACGTCTACCGGCGATCTCGGAAAACTCGATTTACGGAAGGCCGGAGGGGTATACGTGGTTCAAGACTCATCGAAGGGAATGGAAGCAAAAACCAGGGGCGTAGCGATTACCCAGAAAACGGGCAGTTCCGGCCCGGGCGTGGCGGAATTTTCCGAGGCCAATATTGCGGTCAGCACCATGAAATGAGTCTGTTCGGTTATTCCATCGACACCTGTTTCCTGTTCCGGTCGGGGGGGGGACGGACTTGTGGAGCACCCCCGGTCAATTTTATTCACATGGAGACCATTATCCCAAAATGTCCAGAATCACCCGAAAAATACTTTTACGAAACTGGCAACGTTAGCTTGAAAATTATCCTGCTTGGGTATATAAGATGTGCCAAATTCGAATCTCAACATAAAATAAAAAAGGGGACATGTCATGACTGAAATAATCGATGTATACGCAAGGGAAATACTCGATTCGAGAGGAAATCCGACGATCGAGGTGGAAGCCACTCTAAGTTCCGAAATCGTGGGAAGGGCCTCCATTCCTTCAGGCGCCTCGACGGGTGAACATGAAATGCTTGAACTGAGAGACGGGGACAAGGACAGATATCTCGGCAAGGGCGTCCTGAAGGCCGTCGATAACGTCATAAACAAGATAAGACCCGCCATTGTGGGAATGGACTGTCTCCGCCAGAGAGATATAGATTACACCATGATCGAACTCGACGGGACGGAAAATAAGGGCGCTCTGGGCGCCAATGCCATCCTGGGAGTATCGCTGGCATGCGCCAAGGCGGCCGCAGACGCACTCGATCTTCCACTCTACAGATACGTGGGAGGCGTCTCGGCAAAGGACATCCCCGTCCCCATGATGAATGTCATCAACGGCGGACAGCACGCCGACAACAATGTTGATATACAGGAATTTATGATCATGCCCGCCGGGTCCGAAAACTTCAGAGAGGGTCTCAGGATGTGTAGCGAAGTGTTTCATAATCTCAGGGCTGTCCTGAAAAAAAAGGGCTACAACACAGCCGTGGGAGACGAAGGTGGTTTTGCGCCCAACCTGCAGTCCAATGAAGAGGCGATCGAGGTGATCATGGAGGCCATCGAAGCGGCAAAATACAGAGCGGGCAAAGATATCTTCATCGCCCTCGATTCTGCCGCAAGTTCCTTTTACGAAAAGGGACAGTATGTGCTTGCCGCCGAAAACAAGACCATGTCCGCCGCGGAACTGGTGGCCTTCTACGGCGATCTGATAGCGAAGTATCCCATCATTTCGATTGAGGACGGCCTGGCGGAGGACGACTGGGACGGGTGGAAGCTTATGACCGATGAAATGGGCTCAAAGATTCAGATCGTGGGAGATGATATCTTCGTCACCAACAAGAAGAGATTGGAAAGGGGAATATCGATGGGTGTGGCCAACTCCATTCTCATAAAACTGAACCAGATAGGAACGCTGACGGAGACCCTGGAGACGATAGAAAGAGCAAAAGAGGCGGGATACACAACGGTCATATCCCACAGATCTGGTGAAACGGAAGACACCTGCATGGCCGACATAGCTGTCGCGGCAAACTGCGGCCAGATAAAAAGCGGATCAGTCTCCAGAAGCGAACGGCTGGCCAAATACAACCAGATCATGAGGATTGAAGAAGAATTAGGAAAATCCGGGGTATACCGTGGCAAAGATGCCTTTTACAGTATCGGATAAGCAACGCATCATGAATCAGGGGCGGGTCTGAAACCCGTCCCTTTTGCATAATATTACAATACGAGGAAAAGCACTTTATTGGTACTATTATGACACAAAAATACAGCGTCCCCTATGGTAAGGGAGACATCTCTTTCGATCTTCCCGCAGGTATGCGGGGAGAAAGTGTGGCATCGAACACCTTCAAGCCGATCGATAATGTAGAGTCTGCAATAGGAAAAGCCCTGGCGAAACCGACAGGAACACCGACGCTTCGTAAAATGGTCAAGGATGGCGAGCAAGTTTGTATCGTTTTTACCGATATAACCCGATCCTGCCTCGAACACCTCATTGTCCCCGCAATTCTCAGGGAACTGGAAAAAGCCGGTGTGCGCGACAAGGATATCACCCTCCTCTGCGGCATCGGTATGCACAGACCTTCGACCCGCGAAGAGAAAATCGTCAAGCTGGGGAAAGACGTGGTGGCCCGATACAACGTAATCGATAATGAACCTCGCAATGAGGAAAAACTCATCGATCTCGGGTTCACTCCAGGCGGAGTCCCCGTTAAGGCACACCGCGCGGCAGTGACGGCGGATCTTTTGATAGCGACCGGTATCGTGGAACCGCATCAGTACGCCGGTTATTCGGGAGGTCGAAAAACAGCGGCCGTCGGGGCTGCCGGCGAGGCCCTGATTGCCCACACGCACGGTCCGGCTTTTGTAGACCATCCCGGAACACGCCTGGGACGTATCGAGGGGAACCCCTTCCACGAAGCGATTACAGAGGCTGCCCGGCGCGCCGGTCTGCGGTTTATTCTCAATGTCGTAATGGACGACGAAAAACGTATCCTCAAGGTTGCAGCGGGAGAACCCGACTCGACATTCAGGGAATTGGTCGCCTTCGCAAGATCGGTCTTTGAAGTTCCCATCAGCAGGCAGTACGATGTTGTCATCGGCGGAGTCGGTTTTCCCAAGGACGCGAATCTCTATCAGGCCAGCCGGGCCGCATCCTATCTCTTTTTTGCGCCCACGCCGGTCGTGCGACCGGGGGGATTTCTTATTATCCCCGCCCGTTGTGAAGAGGGCGCGGGTGAAGGCGTGGGAGAGCAGCGCTTTCTCTCCGCCATGCGCGACGCGCCGAACATCCAGTATATACTCAATGACGCTCGCAGCAACGGCTATCCCCCGGGTCAACAGAGGGCCTTTGTCATGGCAAAGGTGCTGGAAGAGGCAAAGGTTGTTATTGTTGGGAGTGAGTGCCCCGACATAATAGAGTCATGCAAGATGATACCCGCCCAAACGATGGAAGAGGCCATGGCGCTTGTAGAACAAAAAATGGGGTCTGACATAGATGTCCTCATCGTTCCCCACGCGCTCCTGACACTGCCCGTTGTAACCGGGGAAAAAGATAAACAGTAATCAAAGACAAGGCATCAATCCTTGAAATGGAAAGATCTATGTCCCAAAAAAATGACCTGCACAAACCTTCAGAAAATGAATATCTGAGCTGTATACGTTGCGGACTTTGCCTGTCCAATTGTCCCACATATCGTGAATATCTGACGGAAACGGCGTCTCCCAGAGGAAGGGTTGCCCTGGCGCGCAAGGGATTGGAAGGCGACCTCAAACTGACCCCGAATCTCTATGAGCAGATGTACGCGTGCTTTGACTGCCTGGCATGCAATGAGATATGCCCCGTCGGCATACGCCCGGCCGATCTGGCCCTGGAAATGCGATACTTCCAGGAACAGATGAATCCCAAAAGATGGAAAGGAACGCTCTTTTCAGGACTCCTCTCCAAACCGAAAAGTATGGAACGGGTGACATTCCCTCTGCGCCTCTATCAGATGCTTGGAGTCAGGAGACTTGTCTACGCCCTGGGACTTCGATTGCTCATGCCGGGACAACTCCGTGACATGGAGGCGATGCTGCCTCATCTCCCGCAGCGTCCACTCCGATCGGTACTCCCGGAGATTACGGAAAGCCATGGCAGGAGCGCCCGGAAGGTCGGCTTTTTCCTCGGCTGCGCACAGAGTCTCCTCTTTGCCGATGAAAGCGCCGCGACGGTACGCGTCCTTGCGCGAAACGGGTGCACCGTCATCACCCCACGCGATGCGAAGTGCTGCGGAATGCCGGCAATGGGTTATGGCAGGCAGGACACGGTTCTGGATATGGCACGCCACAACATTGAAGTCTTTGAGAAGTCTGGGATAGAAAAGATAATTACGGACTGCGCCACCTGCGGATCGACACTTAAGGAGTATGGAAAACTCCTCTCAGATGATCCCCGATGGGCGGAGCGGGCGAAATCTTTCAGCGGCAGGGTACGTGACATCAGTGAGTTTCTCATGGAGATTCCCATTATAAAACCCGAAGGTGCCATCGATGCGCGTATTACCTATCACGATCCCTGCCACCTGAGGCGCGGGCAGGATGTGCGGCAAGAGCCGCGGGAACTGATCAAGATGATAAATGGGGCCGAATTTGTAGAAATGAATGAGGCCGACTGGTGCTGCGGTTCGGCAGGGAGTCAGCTTATTACTCATTACGGCACATCTCTGAAGGTCTTGAATCGAAAAATGGATAACGTTGAGGGATCGGGGGCCGATATCATCGCCTCGGGCTGCCCCGGCTGTCAGATGCAATTAAATGTGGGGGTGCGCCGGCGCCGGTCGAAAATCAGGGTTGTACATCCCGTGCTCCTCCTCGACGAGGCATACAGCAAGAAAGGGACATAAGGCATGGAAGAAAAGACCGTAAAAGAACTGAAGAAGATCGTCGGCAGGGATGGCGTACTCCATACACCCGAAGACCTGGCAGTTTATGGATACGACGGAACCTTCGAAGACAGCAGTCCAGACATAGTGGTGTTGCCGGAAACGACGGAACAGGTGAGCAGAATATTGCAACTGGCCGGCCGGGAAAGAATCCCCGTCGTAACGAGGGGAATGGGTTCGGGCATGGCAGGCGCATCCGTTCCATACAGGGGCGGCATCGTTCTCACTATGACACGAATGAACCGGATAATCGAACTGGATGAAGAAAACGGAATGGTACTGGTCGAATCCGGCATCATAACGGCGGAGCTCCAGGCGGAGGTGGAAAAAAAGGGCCTTTACTACCCACCCGACCCCTCCAGCAACCGCCAATCAACTATCGGCGGAAATATCGCCTGCAACGCAGGCGGTCCCCGGTGCCTCAAGTATGGCGTTACGGGAGACTATGTCCTCGGTCTTACCGTCGTCCTCCCCGATGGCCGTATTCTCAAGACGGGTGGGAAAACCATCAAAGATGTCGTGGGATATGACCTGAAATCACTCTTCACCGGTTCGGAGGGTACGCTGGGCGTTATCACCGAGGCCCGGTTGAAACTTATAGCCAAACCGGACGTTATCCATACCGCCAGCGCCGAATTCCCTTCTCTTAACGATGCTTCACGCACCGTAAATGCCATACTTTCCGCCGGCATTGTCCCGGTAACACTGGAGCTTATCGATGATACGGCCATCGCCTGCATCGAAGAGGCCATGTCTTTAGGACTTCCGCGGGATGTGGAGGCAATGCTCATTATCGAGACAGACGGATCAGATAAAGATTCTGTTGCACGGGAAATAGAACGTATAGGGGCCATCTGTAAGGAAAACGGCGCCAGAACAGTAACCGTGGCCAAAGACGAGGACGAACGAAACAACCTGTGGAAAGCCCGGCGTTCCATAGCCCCCTCCCTTGCCAGAATGTCCCCCAACAAGCTGGGAGAGGACATTACCGTCCCCAGAAACGCGATCCCTGAAGCGGTAAGACGCCTCAAGGATATAAGCGCCCGACACGGTTTGCCGATTGCCGTTTTCGGCCATGCAGGAGACGGCAATCTACATCCCAATGTCCTCTTCGACCTGCGAAACCCTGACGAACGGGCGACGATGGAAAAAATGATCGCGGAAATTTTCGAAACGGCCCTCGATCTGGGTGGCACCCTCTCGGGAGAACACGGTATAGGGTCTCTCAAACTTCCCTTCATGGAGCGAGCCGTGGATGCCGTATCCCTGGACGTTCAGAAGAGCATCAGGAATCTCCTGGACCCCCTCGGTATAATGAATCCGGGGAAAGCACTGCCTGAATAATGCCATTAAAAAATAGAAAAATAGGGACAGCGCCTATTTTTTGCCCGGTTTTTAATTAGTGGCTGTCCCCAATAAAAACAAAGGAGAAGGGGATGAAAATTTTCATCACGGGAGGAACGGGGTTTGTCGGCACGACGCTGATGCATGCCTTGGCGGCCCGGGGACATGAAGTTGCCATTTTGACCCGTTCCATCAAAAAGCAACTGCTGACACCCGAGGGCGTGTCCTATATCGAGGGAGATCCCGCGAAAGCTGGAAAATGGCAGGAAAAAGTCAGAGAGCACAACGCCATTATCAATCTTGCCGGCGCCTCGATTTTCAGCCGCTGGACCGACGAGAAAAAGAGGGAACTCCGGGAGAGTCGCATACTGACAACGAAGAATCTCGTGGAAGCCTTGTCAGCCCGTCAGGGACAGGAAACCCACTTACTCAACGCATCTGCCGTGGGCTATTACGGATATCATGAAGATGAAATACTCGATGAAAACAGTCCCGCGGAAATGGACTTTCTCGCGACACTCGCCGCCGACTGGGAAATGGCTGCCGGGGGAGCTGAAAGGTTCGGCGTGCGCGTAGTTTTCTGTCGCCTGGGAATCGTCCTCGGAAAACAGGGAGGGGCCCTGGGAAAGATGACACCGGCCTTCAAGCTCTGGATGGGGAGTCCCCTGGGAACGGGAAAGCAGTGGGTCTCGTGGATTCATGAAGGGGATCTGGCTGATATCTTCCTCTTCTTGCTGGAAAGGAAAGACATTATGGGACCGGTCAACTGCGTGGCACCCGAACCGATCCGCAACAGAGAAATGACGGGAACGCTCGGGAAAGTCCTGGGCAAACCCACATTCCTGCCACCCGTCACGTCATTTTTCGTAAAAATTACGCTGGGGGAAATGGGAGATGTCCTTCTAAAAGGCCAGCGCGTCCATCCTCAAAAACTGCTGCAACAGGGATTCACCTTCAAATTTCCCACATTAGAGGGAGCCCTCAGGGAGATCTTCGGAAAATAAAAAAGCTCTTTCACTTCGATAAACCGGGAAGATATTCCATATAGTATCGATAAAAGGCGACAATGACGAGAGAATGGGTTATGACGCCACTGCTTATCAGGTCCGGAATCTCGTCCAGCGGTTTTAAGACAACCTCGATATCCTCTTTATCATCCAATTCCCGCGTTCCCGAAGAAACTACGTTCCGCGCGAGAAATGTGTAACAACGATTATTCTGGATCGCAGGGTTTGGATGAACCGCTCCCAGCGGGATCATATCTTCTTCCCGGTAGCCTGTTTCCTCATAGAGTTCCCTTATGGCGGCAGTAAGCGGACTGTCGTCCGGCTCGACGAGACCGCCGGGAATCTCAAGCGCAATATCGCGAATACCGTGACGGTACTGACGAATCAATACCACCTCATCTCCCGGTGTAACGGGAATAACGTTAACCCACTCGGGCGACTCCATAACATAGAAATCGTGATCCTTCCCCGTCCTCGGCGAACGCGCCCGATCGGTACGAAGGTTGAATACGCGATACGATTTGTCTCTCTTGCTCGATATTATTTTCCATCGTTTCAAAGGCATGGGCAACTCTATAATAAAAAAGAACCTTACAGTCAAGGGGGAGCTCTATCTTGATCCATAATCTCTCGTCGACATCGTGCAGACAATTTCCTGTACTGACATCTAATGATTTTAACACCTCGGCGCAAAACCCTTTGACGAAGATTCCGGACTGCTGGCATATCTTACCCGAAGGTTTCGCTTGCGGACTGCATACGGATCTGCACCCATGGAGAGAGGGGGCGATATGGCAGGGGAAATTTCTTCTTTATTTTGTTATCGGATCTTTTGTTAATCTGCTCTCCCTTAAACGGGTTATCGGCTTAAGTGATGCCGTCGACAGTAGGCCGATAAAGGAAAATAGAAGCAGGATAAAAAAAGCTATCCGATAGCTATCGGCGATATCATATATATGTCCAGCCAAAACAACACTGATGGCTCCTCCCGTGGTTCCGAAGCATATAACGATTCCGAGGATTATACCGTGGAAACGAGTTCCAAAAATTCCGGCCACCATCGGAGAAATTATGGTAAAGAAGCCACCATGACTAAAACCGTACATTACGGCAAAGACATAGAACATCCACAATTCTGTAGCTATCGGGAGCCAACATAGAGAGGCTGCCAGGATCACAAAGCAGATAATCATCGTTGGTTTATTACCCAATCTGTCACACATAGTGCCCGCCGCAAGTCTTCCGACAATACTTGCTCCGCCGATAATGGAAAGTATAGAGGCAGCGCTTGTTGCTGCAATGCCCATGTCAATAGTATGCTGGGCTGCATGTGTCATTATTGTATGGGAATTGAAAACGATGCTGAAATATACAAGGCACATCGTCCAGAATTGGCGTGTACGTATAGCTTCCTGAAAGGTTAACCCCTTCTCCGCCTCTGTTGCGGAACCCATGCTATTTTCTGTCGCACCATAGGGGATCAATCGCATCTGCTCCGGGTTGCGTACCAAAAATTGTGATAGCAGCACGATCAGTAATAAGAACAAAACACCCAAAACGGTGTAGGACACACGCCAACCATAGGTAGTGATGAGTCGGCCGGCCAGAATCGGTAGAATCATCATACCAATTCCAGTTCCCGCTTTGACAATGCCGCTTGCTAAACCCCTTCGTTTGATGAACCATCTCGCTACTGTGGATAAAAGAATAATATCCGCTCCACACAAGCCAATGGCCACGAATACGCCGTAATAGAGGTATAACTGCCAGACGGCATTGATTTGAGACATGAGCAATAGTCCCGCACCAAAAAAAAGGCCACAGACAGTCATTATACATCGGGGTCCGTACCTGTCGGCCAGTCCACCAATGATGATGTTAAATATTCCAATCAGGAAAAAGCACAGAGAGGCGGCGCCTGCAACGGTGGCCCGCAGCCACCCAAACTCTGTTATAAAAGAGTTAAAAAATACGCCATAGGTAATGTACATGCCCCACGTGAGCCCTTGGATTACAAAGGCGGCGGCGACTATTACATAGCCATAGAATATTTTCGTTTTTTCAGAATTGGATGGCGACGATAGCTGGTGCTCGGTCAAAGTGAACTCCTTCGATTTGATAGTAGCACAGTGCGGACTGTCACACGTGACCGCATTCGAGAAATGCCAACCGCTCGTGACCGGCATTCCTCATTCCTGCATTCTATATTTTAGAGTGGGAAAAGTTATATCTGACAAGTGTCACGACATAGGTAACCCTGCGTTAAGGGTAAAAAGTGTCACCACATAGATTACCCAAAGCTGTTTTGACTGCCTAATCTTTGGGCAGTCGGTACTCAAAAACATGAACAAGCTCTTTTCCATGATAC
>JAUVXT010000253.1 GCA_030603465.1 Deltaproteobacteria bacterium | reverse complement strand
GATTATACTGTCAAAAGCATTCAGCGTAATCAAAGAAAGATGATAGGGTCTTCGTAATGGAAGACGGGTCCTGTATGCTGCCACTCCTTTTATTATAGATGACATACTTTCTCCTCGAATAAAAAATAAACACCTTACCGGTCGGAGATTCCCCGCACCTTTGGTGCGGGGAGCTTCAATATTCACAGTTTGTTCGGTTCTTAGCAGACGAACAACGCTATTACTGCCACGACATCAAAAATCAATCACAGGGTATTCCTGCAAAATTCCTATGTTTCCCCTTACTGATCTAAACATTTCGGCTACGTATTATTTGCTGATCTTCTCTTCTTCCATACCATCATAACCAGAGGATACATGAGGAAGCAAAAGGCTACCATAATCATAGTACCACTTATGGGACGCGTGAAGAATATCGTAAAATCATTCTGATAGCTGATCAGCGAAGAGAGAAACTTATCCTCTGCAAGGGGTCCCAGCACCATACCAAGTACCAGAGGGGCGACAGGATATTCATATTTTTTCATGAAATATCCTATGATGCCGAAAATCAGCATTACCCAAACGTCATACATCACGTTTCTCTTGGCAAAGGCGCCCAGGAAACAGAAGAGGGTTATACCCGATGCCAGGATAGCATAGGGAACCTTCAAAAACTGCGTAAATGCCCGTACCGCAATAAATCCGAATATTATAATCAGCAGATTCGCGATAATCATACCGACAAAAATGCTGCCAATTAGCTCAGGGTTGGTCATAAAGACCAAGGGCCCCGGCTGCAAGCCCTTTATCATAAAGGCGCTGATCATAACGGCAGTCGCTCCCCCACCGGGAATTCCCAGAGTGAGGAGGGGTATCATAGCGCCACCCGTAGCCGCATTATTCGCTGTCTCGGGGGCCGCCACTCCTTCCAGGACACCGGTACCAAATTTACCGGGATCATCTGACAGGTTACGGGCCATACCATAGCTGACAAAAGACGCGATAGTTGCTCCCGCTCCGGGTAGAAAGCCGATAAAGGTACCCGTCACAAAAGAACGCAGGATTGTCCATTTTAAGGCAAGAAATTCCTTTATTGTAAGTAAATTGGTGCCCACCTTGCCTTCAATTTTTTTGCTTTCCTCACGAGATAGCGTCTCAAAGCGAACAAATATTTCACCGAGGGCAAAGACACCTATCATTACTATTATAAAGTCGATGCCGGCTCGAAGCTGCGGAAATCCAAGGTCGTACCGCGGAACGCCCTGGATCGGGCTCACACCTACCGATGCGAGAAAAAGTCCGATAAAGAGCGCGATGACGCCATTCACCAGAGATTTCCCGGAAATCGAGGTCACCACACAAAGCCCCATGAAAACAAGGGCAAAATATTCGGGTGAATCAAAGGAAAGGGCAACCGATGCCAGGGGGGCGCAGGCTACTGTCATAACCACGGCACTGAGGAAACCTCCGATCGCCGAACATTCGATCGCCGTACCCAGCGCCTTCGCAGCAAGTCCCTTCCGGGTCATTGGATAGCCGTCAAAAGTGGTGCACACCGATTCGGGAGCTCCCGGTGTATTGAGCAGAATCGAACTGATAGAGCCCCCGAAGACGCCACCACAGTAAGTCGATGTAAGCAATAACATAGCTTGTATTATATCAAGGGGATAGGTAAAGGGAACAAGAAGGATAATAGCCATGAGGCCCGAAATCCCCGGTATGGCGCCGAAGACAACGCCAATAAAAAGCCCAATGAAAATAAAGACAAAATAATTGGGGAGCGTGATAATCTTCACTCCCATTTCCATAACTGTCACAAGCCAGTCCATTCGTTACTCCTTAAAATTTTATGAGTGAAAAAAACCAGTTCGTTATATCGTAAAAGATCCATACACCCCTCGGCAGTGAAATATACATTACCCCGACAAAAAGAATGCTTGTAATAAGAGTCAGACCGACACTGACAGAGGCAAGAAGCTTGATGCTTCGTATGCCCCCCAGGTAAGACAGTGCAATGACAAATATTAACGATGCTATGGGATATCCAACCAGCACAATGCCCAGAAAGTATCCAAAGGTCAAAACAACAGCAAAAATCAGCGCCTTGTAATTTGTCGGTACATTCACATGGTTGTCTTCACTTATCGATTTTCTTTTTCGCAGATGGAAGAACAGTTTCATCGCCCCGCAAATCAACATTCCCACCAGAATAACCTTTGGCCAGAAAAAGGGGCCGAGGGAATTCTCGTCCACTTTGATGGTGGTTGATGATATAGAAAGTAAAAAACAGGCAGCGATGATCAAAGCCAGACAAAAGAAAAAATCACCGTCGATTTTTCCACCCTTCCTCGGATGTTTTTCCCTCATTATTGTCTCCTATTATAAGATACTTGATTCGGAGGCGGGTAAGGGGAGCCCCCTTACCCGCCTCTTTGCAAATGTGGGAATTCTCCTATTCCCAGAGTTTCGTGTAAGCCTCAAAATCATTTTCGATGAATTTCTTAAATTCTTCAGGCGGCATATAACTGTCAGGCATGCAGTACATCTTCTTTAGAAACTTCTGAAAGGATGGAGAGTCATAGGCCTCCTTAATCGCCTTTGCCAGCACATCCACTTTCTCCTGCGGAACACCCTGATTTATCAACAGGCCGCGATACTGGGAAAGGTATATTTCAAGACCGAATTCTTGGATGGCCGGGACATCGGACATCGACTCTACACGTTTCGGTAAAAAGACTACCATCGGCCTCATTTTCTTGGCCAGGATAAACTGGCTTACATCACCCGCCTGCTCATAGAGGAGCTCATTATGTTTTCCCAGAACAGAGGCATAACGTTCGCCCGGTTTGGGATAGGGAACACTGATCATCTTTATGCCGTTTTTACGCAGATATTTTACAGTCAAATCGTCGGGACTCCCCGATCCTGTGATGGCTACTTTTAATTTATCAGGATTCTTTTTGGTATAGGCAATAAGATCCTCAAATGTCTTCATGGGACTGTCATAGTGAACAAAGAGAAAGGAAGGGGCAAACATCAAACGCGCGAGAGGAATAAATTCATTAACGTGAACGGCCAGTTTACCCTGAGAGTCGGCTCCCACGGCATCGGCTGTAAAGACGCTAATGGTATATCCATCCTTACGCGCCGCCCGTACCTTTGCCAATCCGACACCCGATACGGCCCCGGGGATGTTAATGACGGGAAGGCTAACCTTCAATACCTTCTCAAGGGCAGGACCAATGGCGCGACCCAGCTGATCAGCGCCTCCGCCTGCTCCCCAGGGAACGATCAGATCTATGGGACGATCCGGATATCCGGCTGCCTGAACCTGTACTCCAACACAAAGAATCAGGATTGCAGCAATAAATACAAATCTTCGTTTCATGAAATTACTCCTTTCTATTTCAATAAGTTATACGGAGAAACGGCAACAACAATGACACCTACTGTTTCTTTCCCCGCCACAACAGGAAGTGAGTAATAATAGACTTCCTTGGCTCTGCTTAAAAAGTGGGAGGCAGCTCCATACTTTATGGGAAGCGTAAAAAAACTCTCCTTCGTGAAATCTTGCTGACCCACGTTGGAACCGGCTGCAACAATTTTACCGTCTTTGTTCATCACAAAGGCGAACAGGGCATCTACCTTCCCCTTCATCGCCGCTTTCAGTTTTAAACTTGCCGCACTGTTCTCATCGAGATAGGAACCCTTCTGCGCGGCCTGCACTACTGCCGGATCTTTTGCAATAGCCTTGATCACCTTATTACCATAGTTACGAACAGGCCTCAGACTCTGACCTGTCGCCGATGTAACCAAGAAGGCCAACAAAATGAAAACTGTCAACCACCCTATAATTCCC
>JAUVXT010000052.1 GCA_030603465.1 Deltaproteobacteria bacterium | reverse complement strand
CCGCCGATGAGTTTGGCGATTCCAGGACCCAGATGTGCCGAAACACCGGTTACACAAACGGTGCATAATGCGCCTCCAATTGCGATGTAAGCGCCTGCCATGAAACCCCTGATCAATAATTGAAAGACCGAAAGCTTCGATTTATAGGTTCCCGCGTTAGATGCAAGACCCACTATTTTGGGTGGTGCGTTGAATGCCATGCTTCTTCCTCCTTCACTATAATTTAGATTGTCGCAACGACAATCTTCAAGTGCATCTTATCTGTTTCAAATTATGCCGCTTCTATCTTTACCGCGCAGACCTTATATTCGGGGATCTTGCCGATTGGATCCATGGCGGGATTTGTGAGCAGATTAACGGCAGCTTCACGGAAATGGAAATTGGCAAAAATAGTTCCTTCAGGTGAGCGGCCGGTTACACTGGCCTTGGCCTCAACGCTTCCCCGTCTGGTAGCAACCTTTATTGATTTACCGTCTTCAATACCGTATTTTTCCGCATCGGCGGGATTTATCTCCACTAGGCTTTCGGGATATCTTTCAGAAGGCCCTTTCGCGCGACGGGTCATGGTCCCTGTGTGGAAATGGTAGAGTACCCGGCCGGTTGAAAGGATCAGTGGATATTCGTCATCAGGCAACTCTGCCGGTGCTATGTACTCGATGGCGTGGAAGAGACCAAGCCCCCGGGCAAATTTGTCTTTATGCAGATACTTTGTTCCCGGGTGATCCGCGCTCGGACATGGCCACGGTATGCCCTCCTTTTCAATCCGCTCATAGGTGATACCGGCGTAACTTGGAGCCAGTTCATTGACTTCGTCCATGATTTCCCTGGTAGAGGAATAATCCATTGCATAATCCATCTTTGTTGCCAGTTCGGATATGATCTGCCAATCCGGTTTTGCGTCACCAGGTGCGTCAACGGCTTTTCTAATTAACTGGACTCTTCTCTCCGTATTGCTAAAGGTGCCGTCTTTCTCGGCAAAACAGGCTGACGGCAATACGACATCTGCAAGTTCCCCCGTTTCATTAAGGAAGATATCTTGCACGACAAGAATGTCCAGTTTTTTCAAGGCTTTTTCAAGATGTGATAAATCCGGATCGCTCAACATCGGATTTTCACCCATAACATAAAGCGCCTTTACCTTTCCATTTATGATCGCATCAGGGACTTCAGTTACAGTTATCCCCGGTGTCCCCGAGAGAGAAACGCCCCATGCCTTCTCAAATTTGGCCCTTGCCTCATCGCCGGTGACTTGCTGATAGGCTGGAAAGACATTTGGAAGTGCCCCCATATCGCAGGCCCCCTGGACGTTATTCTGTCCTCTCAGGGGATTTACGCCGCCCCCCTCTATGCCCACATTTCCGCAGAGCATGGCAAGGTTTGCACAGGACTTGACGTTATCCGTACCGGTTGTATGTTGGGTGATACCCATGGCGTACAGTATGGAGGCGCTTTCCGCGGAGCCGTACATACGGGCTGCTGTTTTGAGGTCTTCCGCGGGTATCCCTGAGATTTCCTCCACATATTCGGGGGTGTATTTTTCCACCGTCTCCTTCACCGCTTCGAAGCCTTCCGTGCGTTCTCCGATATACTTTTCGGCGTGAAGGCCTTCACTGATGATTACATTCATCAATCCGTTAATGACGGCCACGTCGGTGCCGGGTTTCTGACGGAGCCAGATATCGGCGTACTTCGTAAGGTCAATCTCTCTCGGATCAATCACAATCAATTTGGCTCCATGCCGGCGAACCGCCCTTTTTACCTTGCTCCCTATGACGGGATGGTTTTCCGTCGTATTGGTTCCCGTTGCTAGGATCACGTTGGAAAACTCTATTTCACCGATTGAATTTGTCATTGCGCCACTTCCGAATGCCGCGGCCAGACCGGCCACAGTTACGGAGTGTCAGAGACGGGCGCAGTGATCCACGTTGTTGGTGCCTATCACTGCCCGCATGAATTTCTGAAAGAGGTAGTTTTCTTCATTGGTGCAGCGTGCGGAGGAAAAACCAGCGATGCTATCTGCCCCGTTTTCCCTCTTAATAGCGGCAATTTTTTCAGTTATGAAATCATACGCCTCATCCCAGGTTGCCTCTTTCAACTCACCGTTTTTTCTGATAAGGGGAGTTGTCAGCCTATCCTGATGGTTTACAAAATCCATCCCGAATCTTCCCTTGACACAGAGGCTTCCCTGATTAGGTTCGCCATATTCCGAATTGCCGGTGACTTTGACGATCTTTCCATTCAGCACGTTGAGATCAAGCTGACATCCCACACCGCAATAGGTACATGTAGTGCGTACCTTTTCTGTTTCCCACGGACGTCCCTCGAACCTTGCCTGTTTGAAGGTCAGGGCGCCGACCGGACAGACGTCAACACATTCACCGCAAAAGTAACATTCAGAATCGATATAATCAGCGTCAAATGCGGGTCCTACCCTGGCATGAGAGCCACGCATGGAAAAGTCGAGAATCTCATTCACCTGGATTTCGTTGCAGACCCTCACGCACCTGCCGCAGAGTATGCATTTATTCATGTCTTTCTGAATCATGCTGTTCGTATCTTCAACCTCATATCTCGGAGGCTCAATTTTAAATCTGGGTTCCTCAATTTTCAGTTTGTAGACCAGGTCCTGTAATTCACAATTTCCGTTGCTTTCGCATGTGAGACAATTGTGATCGCCCGAGGCCCACAGGAGTTCCACGACCAGCTTTCGGGCATCCAATACCCTTTCGGTGTCGGTTTTTACGACCATTCCGGGACTTACCGGCATACAGCATGAAGCCACAAGCGTCCTCGCACCCTCAACCTCGACTACACATACGCGGCATGCACCGACGTTTGTGGTTCCGGGATGATAACAGAGGGTGGGGATATATATCCCGGCTTCCTTTGCGACCTCTAAAATGGTTTGTCCGGGCTTTGCTTCCAATTCCCTTTCGTCAATCGTCAGTAAAATCTTGTTATCCATTTCGCACTCCTAATAAAAAAGGCTAAGGGCAATAAAGTTATATCCATCCACAAAATCATGTGACCTGAACCCTGTTCACTGGCCCCTATAAACTGTTGTTTTATATCTCTGCGTCACACCTCAGGCATCGTATCGCCTCTTTGATGGCCTCTTCCTTGCTGAATCCGAGCTCCACTTCAATCAAATTGTTCTTTCTGGAAAGGGCATCCAACTCCGGCATCCTGGCTTGAGGACGCTCCTCGGTTTCTTCCTCGATCATCAGTGGTATATCGATTTTCTCTTCGGGAGGCGTCTCATAGGGAGGTTCACCATTTTTGTCTCTTATTGTCTGATCGATGTCTTGAGCGGCCTGGTGACCCGCGGCGATGGCTTCTATAACCGTATCCGGGCCGGTTACGGCATCACCACCCGCGAAGAACCCGGCATCGGTCGTTTGGGACTTACTTCCATCCGCGAGGTCGAAGCAGGACCACTTGTTGATCGATACTCCACTGTCTTCAGGTACAAATGACACATCCGGTGTTTGGCCGATAGCCGCTATCACCGCATCCACGCTGAGTGTGAAGTCGGAACCTTCAATCGGAACAGGTCTCTTTCTCCCGCTCCTGTCAAAATCACCCAGTTTCATCCTCTGACAGGTTATCCCGCTGACCTTGCCGTTTTCACCGGAGATGTTGGTGGGAGCTACCAGATATTCAATTTTGATTCCTTCATGCTCGGCCGCTTCGATTTCTTCCTCTGCGGCAGGCATATCCTGTCTCAGACGGCGGTAAAGGATGGTTACATCAGCGCCTAAACGGGCCGCGCAACGGGCTGCGTCGATGGCCGAATTGCCTCCGCCGATAACGGAGACCCTGCTTCCGAGAGTCTTTTCACCACTTAGCCAGGCCTCTTCATTTATATTGAAATCTCTCAGGAATTCAACGCCGCCGAAGACGCCGTCAATATCTTCACCCTCGACCCCCATCTTCTGGCTCTTATGAGCGCCGGAGGCGAGGTATACATAGTCGAATTCTTCATTAATCTTTTCGAACGGAATGTCTCGTCCTACGCGTGTATTACACCTGATCTCCACACCCAGGGCGCTTATATCATCAATTTCTCCGGCCAGGATATTTCGTGGAAGTCTGTATGCGGGGATACCATAACGGAGCATTCCGCCAGCCTCCGGGAGTTCTTCAAAGACAACCACTTTGTAACCCCGGATAGCCAGGTCCCGTGCTACGGTCAGTCCGGCCGGCCCCGCGCCGATTACCGCTATCTTCTCTTTTCTGGTAACGGGAACCGCATCCACTCCGGGTCTTGACGCATTATCCGCAATGAATCTTTTAAGAAATTTGATGGCTATCGGTTCATCCAGTGTCTCTCTTCTGCACTTTGACTGGCACTTGTGGTCACAAACCCTTCCGCAAACGGCCGGGAATGGATTTGTCCTAAGGAGTAACTTGTAGGCGTCCTCAAAGCGTTCCGCCTGGATCAGCGCTATATAAGAAGGTATGTCCATTTCAACCGGACAGGTGTGCTGGCAGGGAGATTTAAAGAGTGCGGTACAAACCGCAGCCGGACAACGCTTATCCTTAATATGTGCTTCATATTCATCCCTGAAATAGCGGATCGTGCTCAGGACAGGGTTAGGGGCCGTCTGACCGAGTCCGCAAAGGGCGGAGTCTTTGATGGTGTCTGCCATATCTTCGAGAAGCTCGATGTCTCCTTCCTGACCTCTTCCTTCACAGATATTCGTTAGAATCTCCAGCATCCTTTTCGTTCCCTCACGACAGGGTGTACACTTTCCGCAGGACTCGTCCTGACAGAAATCCATAAAGAAACGGGCCATATCAACGGGGCACATGTCCTCATTCATGACGATCATACCGCCCGATCCCATGATTGCCCCCAATTCCGCAACGGTCTCATAGTCTATCCCTGCGTTGAGATGCTGTACGGGTAGCATTCCTCCCGAAGGGCCGCCGAGCTGTACGGCCTTAAACTTTTTGCCCTTTGGAATACCGCCGCCTATATCGGACACAATGGTTCCCAGAGTGGTTCCCATGGGAACTTCGACAAGTCCGACATTGTTTACATTACCGGTAAGCGCAAAGACCTTCGTTCCCTTGCTTCTCTCCGTGCCTATGCCGGCGTACCACTCACTTCCATTCAGGATAATCTGACCGATATTGGCGAGGGTCTCCACGTTATTAAGTATGCTCGGTTTTTGCCATAGACCCGAAATGGCAGGGAAGGGGGGTCGGGGTCTCGGCATTCCTCTTCTTCCTTCGATAGACGTCATCAGGGCGGTTTCTTCACCACAGACAAATGCCCCAGCGCCTTGATAGACCTCAAGATCAAAATTAAATCCTGTATCCAGTATATTTTCGCCCAGGAGGCCATATTCTTTTGCCTGATCTATCGCTATGTTTAACCTTTGAATGGCCAGCGGGTATTCCGCACGGCAGTATATGTAACCATAATGGGAGCCGATAGCCCTGGCGGCGATAACCATGCCTTCAAGAACGGCATGCGGATCTGCCTCCAGAACACTCCTGTCCATAAATGCCCCCGGGTCGCCCTCATCGGCGTTGCAGAGGACATATTTTACATCTCCCTTCGATCCCGCGGCAAACTGCCATTTAAGGCCGGCGGGAAATCCTGCCCCGCCTCTTCCCCGCAGTCCGGAATCCAGAACCGTCTTTACAATCTCTTCCGGGGTCATTTCGGTTAAGGCTTTGGCCATACCGGCATAACCGTCCCTGGCGATATACTCATCTATTTTTTCGGGATCAATGAGTCCCCTGTTTCTCAATACCCTCAATTCCTGATGCGCGAAGAAGGGGATCTCCTGCATGGTGGGAATGACCTCCTCCGTAACAGGCTCTTTGTACAGGAGTCTCTCCAGAAGCCTTCCCTTGATCAGGTGTTCCTCGACCAGTTCCGGAATATCTTCCGGTTTGATCAACATGTAAACAATTCCCTCCGGATAGACCACCATAATGGGCCCCATGGCGCAAAATCCGTTACAACCGGTCTCTACGACCTTGATTTCATCCGAGAGGCCTCTCTTGTCCAATTCCGCAAGAAGGACCTTCTTTACTTCAAGACTCCCGGTGGCGTGACAACCTGTTCCCCCGCAGAGCAGTAAATGTGACCGAAACACTTTCATATTAAGATTGTCCTCCTTTATTTCGTTCTTTCCGCACCTTTGGCCAAGACAAATGGGGCCTGAACCTCACCATTCAGGATATGTCTTTTAAAGACCTGTCTCATCTTGTTTGTATCCATATATTCGTATATTATCGGTTCCTGTTCCATGATTTCCACGGTTATCTCCGGTTCCCTGCTGCACAAACCCATACAGCCCGATGTTGTCACGATAACATCGGAAACGTTTGACTCTTCGATTTCTGTGATCAGTGCGTTCATTACCTCTCTGGCTCCGGAAGCGATGCCGCATGTACCCATATGTACGGTCACCTTCACTCTCCGATCACCCGCTCTCAGGGAAGTTTCCGCCTTAACCTTGTCCTTGATTTTTTTCAAATCTTCTATCTTGATTTTTGCCATAGCCGCTCTCCATATTTTAAAATTAAGACTATCAATCGTATTCCGACAATATTTCTTTGATCTTCGCTGCTTTTACCCTTCCATGAACATCTTCATCTATAACAACGACGGGCGCCAATCCGCAGGCGCCAAGACACCTCACAGATTCATAGGTAAACATCCTGTCCTCGGTGGTTTCCCCCTCTTTTATCCCTAATTCCTTTTCCAGGGTTTCCGCGATTTTCTTTCCACCCCTCACATAGCAGGCCGTTCCAAGACAGATCCGACAGGTGTGCTTTCCACGCGGGGTCATTGTGAAAAGTGAGTAAAAAGTAACCACGCCATACACACGGCTCAATGGTAGCTTCAATCCTCCGGCTACCCTCTTCTGTACAGGAACCGGGAGATATCCAAGTGCCATCTGAGCCTCTTCCAAGACGGGGATCAATGCCCCCGGTTCTCCTTTGTGTTTCTCGATAACCCCGTCCAACTCTGCTATCTGTTCTGATGTAAATTCTTGCAACAGATCATCATTTTCCGCTTTCATAGATTTATTCCTTTCTGTTTGTATGAAAGTCCGAGTATAGAGTTCAAAGTTCAAAGTTCCAATAAAGCCAATCGAACTAATGAAACCAATTAACCATTGTTCTTTATCCCTATTTCATTCAGGCCTTCTTCGATGTTTTCCTTTATTAACTTTAAAACTTCCGTATTATTAATGGGGACATCTTCAAGTTCTTTTTTGATATCCCTGGTGTCCAGTGTAAAAATCCTGCCATCATTTTTGTGGGTGTAAAGAAAATCTATGTCGGGGTTGCCTGCGATAAGGACAGTTATGGTTTCTGACATGCTGCCAAGGGGCTGGCGGTCTATATGACTGTGCATGAACTGAGCCAGCACATGTGTGCCTTCCCCCGTTTCTGTTTTTACTGAGAGGTGTCCACCGGCAGTCTTTGCGGCATGTTCAAACAGGGGGAGTCCCAATCCCACGTTACGAACCTTTCTGGTAGTAAAAAAGGGGTCAAGAACCTTATTGGCTGTGTCTCGATTCATCCCTTCGCCGTCGTCGATAATCGCTATGGAAAACCGATCCTTTGCGCTATCTTCAACAATGCTTATTTTTACTAATTTTGCGCGGGCTCTTATTGAGTTTTCCGCTATATCAAGAATATGCATGGACAATTCCAGCATATTTCACCACCCTATATGCCTGCCTTTGCGGCCTTCAATTGCCATTTTAAGCTCAGAGATTGAAGGTTTTTCCATATAAATTGTAGTAAAACCCTTGCCGATATCTTCTATGAAATGTGCGTCGGACGATTCTATGAAAGGATAATCGGATAATTTCGGATACAGCTCCCTGGCTTTTATCCTTCCCGTAATATGAGACACTTCCAGGGCTTCAAATCCTATATCCGGTGGTATGAATCCTAACTGACCAAGCACGCTGAAACTTTCACGATCAACGTGGGCGGCGATAGCAACGCCGTTTAACCTGTGAATTGTCTCAACTATGTCATGCGCAGTAAGCTCGGTAGCGCCCATCAAAAATCGTTCGTTAAATCCCTCTACTTCATCTGATTCATTTACAATTGCCTGGCATCCGAAGATCTCTTCCCTGTTTGTGCCGGGAAGTGATCTGTATACAATGTCTTGGATTTGTAGCAGTTCATCCATAGTCCCCAAAAGAGCCAGAATGTGGGCTTCTTCCCTGCTCATTATTTCCATTCCCGGGAAGACATGAACCGGTTTTCCCTCTGCGGCCTTCATGACGTATTCTACATTTTCAGAAGCGTTATGATCACAAATGGCTATGACGTCCAATCTCTCGGCAATCGACTTCTCAACTAATGCCGCAGGGCACATATCAAGGTCTGCGCAGGGAGACAGGCATGTATGAATGTGAAGGTCACACCGGTATCCCTTTAACATGTTTTAGCACTCCAAGGACAAAACTGGCCACTCTGAAAATATCCTGTGAAAAATCACCTTTTTATCAGTTCATAAATTCTTCCAGCCACTTCGAAGCCGGGAAGCGCCGTTGAAAGGATGGGGATTCCCGCTTTCACGGCCTTTTCTAAGGTTTCTTCTTCCGGTTCCCTGCCCCGAACCAGTATAATCCCTGCATGTTCCTTAAGCTCGGCCACTGCTACGATGTTCTGGTGGGATTGACGGGTAATCCACACATTGCCCTTGTCGCTGTTTGCAATGACGTCGCTTAAGAGGTCGCCTATGTATCCACCCGTTACGTTGCAGTCAAGCTTTTCCTTGCAGCATCTGACGGTGAGATTCAATGTCTTTACTAGCGATATCAGTGTCATGGCTGACTTTTCCTCAGTTGATATCAATTAATATTTTTAGGTGGGTTCCCTTGTTGGTTTCAGAAATAATTTCAAACTTATCCGAACATTTCTTGATGTTGGAAAGACCCATGCCCGCGCCGAAACCCATTTCTCTTATACGATCATTTGCCGTAGAATATCCGTCTTTCATAGCACGATCGATGTCTTCAATTCCCGGGCCTTCGTCTGCAGCGTCGATGCATATCAGGTGGGGAGCAATGCGAACATTTATATTTCCTGCTCTTGCGTAGGATATGATATTGAGTTCCGATTCATAGATTGCAATGGCGGCCCTTCTCTGAATGTCGTCCGGGAATCCCATGTCTCTAATAATATTCTTTATCTGGAGAGAAATCACTCCCGCATTATCAAAATTTCCACCCTCTACGGGGAAGGTGTTTTTATATTTTAAGGTGGGAACCAATTATTTATGAATCTCCGATTTTTTCAACACACCCGACCATCCCATTCATGAATAGTCTTCCGGAAGTTTCGAAAAGAATATATTTTGTCAGGACAATCGGTATGTTGAGTTCTTTGGCCAATTCGACCGTTTCTGCTGGTGGTATCTTGCCCCTTACTATTACGATTGCTGATGCATCCAGTATGCTTGCGGTCCTTACAACCTGGGGGTTCGTAAGGCCGGTAAGAAGAATGCTTTTCGGCTTGGCAAATGCTAAAACGTCGCTCATGAGATCAGCGCTGAAAGCAGTATTTACATCCATATCGAGATGTTCTTCTCCGCTCATAATCGTAGCATCGAGTATGTCAATTAACTTACTGAGTTTCACTTCAGTCTTCCCACATATTGAACAACTTTTAATACGATAAAAAGGATTAAATCCACTTATCGCGAGGGTCTGATGGTTGGTAATTTTAAGAGTGTTCACGACTATCACAGGATATTTAGTTATGTCAATTATTATTTTTGTTAATTGTTGATGCGCCAGTAGTATGCAGAAATGACTGATATATCGCGGATTAAAGTTCCGTCCGGGGAATTATCCGTATGCCTTGGTGTTAACCCCTCCTGTCCAAACCTTTCCCTTGCCACCGTAAGCTGCACATATGTTTGAGGCCTGCTTTTCCAAGTGTGCGTATTTGAAGGAACATCAGCTATTTAAAAGAAGTCATCCGGCAGGCTATCCAGTAATTCTTCTATCGCTGATTACTGCCAATTCTTTCATATAAGTCTTCTCTCCGAGCGTCGCTCAATCTTTCTTTAAAGAAGGTCTATATAAAATCTGATCAAATGGCGTAAATTAAAAGTTACGGTCTATGTCTGGACTATAATGCTTTACACAACATTTTGTCTGTGGTAGAAGACCTCTCGTTTCAGATGAGAGGGAAAATGATATGATAGACTGGGAATTGGCAATCAAGATTGCATGCGGTGGCTTTGGCCTGGTATTCATACTTCTCACCCTGCTGGGTGTTTCGGTATGGATCACAAAGATCATCGTAGACAAGATTGAAAAAGGAAAAGCAAAATAGATTATACTCGGAACCACAAACTACGGAGGATAACGTGTTCGGTCTTTTAGAAAGCGGTTTTCAGCAGTTTTACTGGGGCAATGCCCTGATGATAGCCATCGGGCTGGGGTTCATATACCTGGCTATTGCCAAAAAGATGGAGCCCCTTTTGCTGATCCCCATCGGATTCGGCATCATGATTGTAAATCTCCCCCTGGGCGGCATGATGGACTACGAGCTTCAACTGAAGGCCCCGCAGTCGGGTATTGTGATGACAGTTGAACTAGAAGAGGGAGAACGGTTTAAAAAGGGAGCAACTGTCTTTAAATTAAATTCGAAAGAGATCGCCGCTCCCGTCTTCGGAAGAATCGACAAGATAAGGGTGTCGAAGGGAGACCATGTCAAACAAGGTGATATCATGGCATCGGCTATCACCATGGAACAGACCAATCAGTCGGAATTTCCCACCAAACCTATCGGGCTCCTGGCAATAATCTTCAGCTTTGGCGTTATGTGGCAGATACTTCCCCCATTGATGTTCCTCTGTCTGGGGGCATTAACCGACTTTGGCCCCATGCTGGCCAATCCGAAAACGCTGCTCCTCGGCGCCGCGGCGCAATTCGGTGTCTATCTGGCCTTTTTCCTTTCACTTTTTTTCGGATTTACCCTTCCGGAAGCGTGCTCTATCGGCATAATCGGAGGCGCCGAAGGACCTACAACGATCTACGTCACCTCCATCCTCGCCCCTCATATCATAGGCGCAACCGCTGTGGCCTGTTATTCCTACATGGCGCTGGTGCCGGTTATACTGCCTCCCGTCATCAATCTCTTGACCACAAAAAAGGAACGGGCCATCTATATGAAGCCCCAGCTTCGAAAGGTATCACAGCTGGAGAAGATACTCTTCCCCCTTATAACAACGATCATCATCATACTCTTTGTCCCCTCATCGGCCCCCCTCATCGGCTGCTTCATGATAGGAAATCTGTTCAGGGAAAGCGGTGTAACTGAAAGACTTAATAAAACGGCCCAGACGGCCCTCGTCGACATTCTGACTATATTTCTGACACTTGCCATTGGGGCATCGATGCCCGCAGAGGTATTTCTTCAGACGAAGACGTTATTGATTCTGGTACTGGGGGTGGTGGCCTTTGCCAGCGCAGCGGCAGCCGGTGTTATACTGGCGAAAATCATGAATCTCTTCCTGAAAGAAAAGATCAATCCCATGATAGGCGCCGCCGGCGTTTCGGCGGTTCCCATGTCCGCAAGGGTGGTTCAGGTCATGGGGAAAAAGGAAAATCCCCAGAATTATCTCCTCATGCATGCCATGGGACCGAATGTGGCGGGCGCCATAGGAGCAGCTATCGCCGGAGGTGTGTTCCTGGGCATTCTGGGGTAAAGGTTACAATACAGATTTCCACAACAGCTAAATTGCTGTTACCCACTGTTAGGTGTAATAGTTGAATTTCAAATCACATGCTAACTATTTATGATTTGTATTTTGAACGAGACAAGATCGCTTGACCCGGTTCGAAAAACTTTAAAAAACGGTGAAACTTCAGGTGTCGTTGATCGTAGTGTTTTATAGACTTTATTGCTGTAGAGTCAGTACTGCTTACTGTTAATTAATCCAGGGTAAACCCCCGGCTCTGCCGGGGGACTCCCAGAGTTTGACATTTCCGGGATTATATGAAAGCCCCTCTAAAAGTGAACCGCTCAGAATTCACAGAAAGAGAGGCTTTCAATGAACAATGATCAGAGT
>JAUVXT010000016.1 GCA_030603465.1 Deltaproteobacteria bacterium | reverse complement strand
GAAGACCTCTCAAAGGGTTACAAGGGAATCATAAATCTAAGTGTGGACCTGGAAAACACGCCCGGGTATTCTCTGGGAACCATAGAGGAAAAGATGGGCATAACGGCATCGGGAACGGCGGAACTCGTCTTCGAAGACGCCGAGGTCCCCGCCGGAAATCTGCTTGGAAAACCGGGCGACGGATTCAGGCAGATGATGGAGGGCCTCAATGCCGGAAGGATAGGAATCGGCTGTCAGGCTCTCGGCATAGGAAGGTCCGTCCTTGAAGACTCCCTGGAATATGCGAAGGACAGAGAACAGTTCGGCAAGCCGATTACGTCGTTCCAGGCCATTCAGTGGAAGCTTGCCGATATGGCAACAGAGCTGGATGCGGCCGAGATGTTGCTCCTCAAGGCTGCCTGGCTGGAGGATAACGGCTATGATTTTGAGAAGGAATCGGCGATGGCGAAGATGTACGCCTCCGATGTCGCGATGAAGGCCTCAATTGAGGGTGTGCAGATATTCGGCGGCTATGGATACTGTAAAGATTACCCGGCGGAAAGGCATATGCGTGACGCGAAGATTTGCCAGATATATGAAGGCACAAACGAGATTCAGAGGGTGGTGATCGCGAGAAAACTCCTCGGGATGAGATAGAGTCTTCCAAGGTCGCTCGAAAAAGACTTTTTACGAGGCTGTCAACTATAGAAGAGGAATTATTTAAATGGATTTTGCATTAAAAAGATTATCTGATTACGAAGGTGTGAAGGGACCCCTCCTCCTGATCATTCTGGACGGCATAGGAATTTATAAAGGGGAAAATGACGGATATCCCGGGAATGCCATAGAAATTGCCAGACCTGAAAATCTCTTAAGACTTATGACAGAGGAAAAAATCGTCACCCGTCTCAAGGCCCACGGAAGGGCCGTGGGTATGCCGTCAGATGACGATCAGGGTAACAGCGAGGTGGGGCACAATGCCCTGGGCGCCGGGCGTGTGTTCGCTCAGGGGGCGCAACTGGTGGAAGATGCGATCAACAGCGGCAGCCTCTTCGAGGGGACAGCCTGGAAGGAGATAATCGAAAATATCGTTGCAGGGAAAAAGCCTGCGCACTTCATCGGGCTCATCTCCGACGGAAATGTGCACAGTAATCTGTCACACCTTCTGGCCCTCATAGGCGCCTGCGACAGGGCCGGAGTTGAAGAAGTATATGTGCACGGCCTCCTGGATGGCCGGGATGTGCCGCCTTTGAGCGCCCTTCGATATTTTGGGGAATTGGAAGATTATCTCTGGTCCGTCAGGACACAGGCGGCCAAAGATGGTAAGAAACGCAAATATTTTGTGGCATCCGGCGGCGGCAGGATGGTAACCACAATGGACAGGTATGAGGCGGACTGGTCCGTTGTGGAGAGGGGTTACAACGCCCATGTGCTGGGTGAGGGGCCGAAATTTCCCGACAGCCTTACGGCCATAAAAAAACTCAGGGAGATACAGGAGGCCGATGACCAGTATATCGGCCACTGGGTCGTCCACGATCCTGAAGACACGGCAAAACCGATGACCAAGATAGAGGACGGCCACGGTGTGATACTCTTCAACTTCCGCGGCGACCGGGCGCTCGAAATAAGCCGCGCCTTTGTTGAAGATGATTTCGGGGGATTCGAGCGCAGATGCCGCCCCGAAGTTTTCTATGCGGGTATACTGGAATATGACGCCGATACCCGCATGCCCCCCCGATATCTTGTCTCCCCCCCGGCGATTGACAGGACCCTGTCGGAGTATCTGGCGAAAAACGGAATCCCACAATACGCGATAAGCGAAACACAAAAGTTCGGCCACGTGACATATTTCTGGAACGGGAATAATTCGGCAAAGTTCGACGACAAGATCGAAACCTGGGTGGAGATAGAATCAGACCGCGTACCCTTCGACGAGGCGCCGGAAATGAAGGCAAGGGAGATAGCGTCAGAGATGACAGATGCGCTCCGTTCCGGTAAATACAGATTTTTGCGCCTCAACTTTCCCAACGGTGACATGGTGGGACATACGGGATCGCTCCCCGCTACGATAGAGGCGGTGAAGGTGATCGATGATGCCCTGGGTAATCTGATAGATGTTGTCGATGACCTGGGTGGAACCGTTATCGTCACCGCCGATCACGGCAACTGCGAGCAGATGTTTGAGGTGGATAAGAAGACGGGGAAGCCCGTGCAGACCGGCGAGAATTATAAGGTGATGACGAGCCACACACTCAATCCCGTCCCCTTTATCATCCACGGTCCCGATACAGGCCGGTATGATCTGAATGATAGTCTGAAAGAGGCGGGGCTGGGAAATGTGGCCGCCACGATTCTTATGCTCCTGGGTTATGAAAAGCCGGACGACTATCTGGAGTCGCTCATAAAGGGTAATGCGGGGTGCAAATAGTAGAGTGTTTCGTAAATACCTCCGCCGTGGTCGAAGTCTCGACCCCGGCGGAGGCGTGTTTCGCCATCATGCAGAGTGATTTTGCCTTATTTGCGCTTTTCCAGTTCTTCCGCCCTGAGCTGCTTTCTCAGGATCTTTCCTACGTTTGTCTTCGGAAGTTCTCCGCGGAATTCGATCTCTGAAGGCAACTTGTACCTTGCCAGTTTATCCTTGCAAAAATCTATCATCTCTTCTTCCGTGGCTGTTTCACCTTCTTTGAGAACAATGAATGCCTTGATGTTTTCTCCCTTTTCCGGGTCTGGAACGCCGATGGCGCAGGCCTCCTGCACCTTTGCATTTTCATAAAAGACCTCGTCTATGTCGCGGGGGTAGATATTGTAGCCACCGGAGATTATCATATCTTTCTTGCGGTCCACGATGTAGAAATATCCGTCTTCATCCATCGTGGCGATATCGCCGGTGTAGCACCAGCCGTCACGTATCGTATTTGCCGTTTCGTCGGGCATGCCCAGATACCCCTTCATCACCTGTGGTCCCCTTATAATAAGTTCGCCCGATTCGCCTACGGGCACCTCTTTGGTACCCTCTTCCAGATCGACAATTCTGCACTCCGTATCGGAAATGGGGACACCGATGCTCCCCACCTTGCGTACACCACCAGCAAAGGGATTTATGTGCGTGACCGGTGTTGTTTCCGTAAGGCCGAAGCCCTCCACGATGACGGCCCCCGTTGCCCCTTCGAAATTATGTATGACCTCTACCGGGAGTGGAGCGCTGCCGGAAAAACACCCCTTTATGGAGGTCATGTCCGTCTTTTTGACGTCGGGGTGATTGAGCATGCCGATATACATGGTCGGAACGAGGGGCGCGAAGGTGGGTTTGAACTTTGCTATGGCCTCGAGAAGGGGCTGCGGCTGCGGTTTGGGTACGAGGATGTCGGTCCAGGCAAAAAAGATTCCAAGGTTCATCGCCGTGGTAAGACCGAAGACATGGAAAAAGGGGAGGGCCCCCAGGATCACTTCCTCACCCTTGTTGAAGGTGGGGAACCAGGCGCGGATCTGCTGCACCTGTTTGCTCAGGTTGGAATGGGTGAGCATGACACCCTTCGAGACCCCGGTTGTGCCTCCCGTGTACTGATACATGGCAACGTCGTCAAAGCCTATCTCCACTTTCGGGGGATTGGGGTCATGTTTTGCGATACAATCCTTCCACTTGTAAACATTTTCGGCCTTCTTGACGTCGGCGGCAAGTTTTTTCTTTTTACCTACCAGCGGAAAGAGGAGGCTCTTGGGAAAGGGCAGGTAATCGCCAATGGATGTATATACGATCTCCGTTATCTTTGTCTTCGGGCGAAGGTCTATCATCCGGTTTCCCAGAAGGTCCAGGGTAATAAGCACCTTGGAACCTGAATTGTTGAACTGATACTCCAGCTCACGATCCGTATAGAGGGGATTATTCATTACGGTAATTGCCCCGAGTTTAAGGGCGGCGAAGGATGCCGCGGCACAGGGTATCAGGTTTGGCAGCAGAATCGCTACGGCATCCCCTTTTTTGATGCCGAATGAGGCGAGACATGTGGCGAAGCGGTCCACCATTTCTTTCAGTTCTTTGAAGGTTATCCGATAACCCTGAAAAATCAGGGCATCCCTGTCGGGAAATTCGTCGGCAGACCTGTCCAGATATTCCGGCATACAGACCTCTTCAAAGTCTATAAACTCCGGAACCCCCTTCTCATAGGATTTTAACCATACTTTGTCCTGGTAAGTGATTTCTCCTCCCATGTTCCTCTCCTTTCCTTTTTTGTAAATGTTGTTACCGCTCAGGTTGTCAGGTTCACACTTCACGGCTGGTTGCTTTGCCTGCTTCATATTTCTTGAGATAATTGATGAATTTGTAAATTATAGCACGGGTTCATCTGTTCCGCAATTTCATCGGGAGACTCATGCACCCTAATATCTTCAAACCCTTCAAACTTGAACCTGAACGCCAGCTTAGTGTAATAAATTTAATGCGAAAATAGCAAGTTATTTTCATGCTTCGCGGCGCTCCCAAAAAGAAAGCCCCTCTCCTGTCATGGCAAGGGGCTTTAAGAGAGATATTATGTGCCGCTTATTACACCTAAGACGCTGAATCCGCCCCCTTAATATCCATGGCCTCCCATACAATCTCAGCAATGTCGAGAGAGGCCATCTCCTCTTCCATGCTCCTGTCCTTGATGCCGTCCGTCATCATGGTGAGACAGAAGGGGCAGGCAACAGCGATGGATCCGGCATTCACGGCGATTGCCTGGTCTGTTCTCATATCGTTGATCCTTTCACCGATATTCTCTTCCATCCACATCCTTGCGCCACCGGCGCCGCAACAGAAACTCTTTGCCCGCGTTCTCTCCATCTCGACAAGTTTCATGCCCGGTATCGCCTTCAGTATATCTCTCGGTGTGTTGTAGATGTTGTTATACCTCCCCAGGAAGCAGGAGTCGTGATAGGTAAAGAGCCCCTCCACCGGTTTTTTCAGGACAATCTTTCCCTGGGCGATCAAGTCGGCAATGATCTCCGTGTGGTGATAAACCTCAAAGTTGCCGCCAAAGAGGGGGTAGTCTTTTTTCAAGGCGTTATAGCCGTGAGGGCAGGTGCAGATGATCTTTTTCACGCCGTAACCTGTCATAACCTCGATATTCGCCTGGGCCATTATCTGGTAGAGGTATTCGTTTCCACCCCTCATGGCGGAATCGCCGCAGCACCCCTCTTCAGTCCCCAGTATGCCGAAGCTGACACCTGCCGCCTTCAGGATGTTTGCAAAGGCCTGCGAAACCTTTTTGCCCCTGTCATCGAAAGACCCGGCGCATCCCACATAAAAAAGATACTCCGCATCGGGGTCCTCGGCCAGTGTCTTGACGTCGGGGTCCCCGGCCCAGTCGGCCCTCATGTGGGCGCCCACACCCCAGGGGTTGGAGTTATTCTCCATGTTCCTGTATGTCAGTTGCAGCTCCGAGGCGAAATCCGCTTCCATGAGCACTTTGTGCTGCCTCATCCCCACGATTTTGGGAACATGTTCAATGAAGGCGGGGCAGTGTTCCATGCAGTACATGCAGTTTGTGCAGCTCCACAGTTCATGGAGATCGATAACATCACCCACCATCGCCTTCTCGGGTTCCGGCATCTCGTCCGTTCCAGCTTTTTTCGCCGCCAGTTGCGCAGACGCCCTGTCAATCCAGTAGGTCTTCAGATCCTGCACTAGCTTTTTGGGAGAGAGCGGTTTCCCCGAGAGGTATGCGGGGCACCCGTCCTGGCAGCGGCCGCACCGCGTGCACGCATCGGAGTCGAATATCTGCTTCCATGTGAAGTCTTCAAGCCGGCCCGTGCCGAAGGATTCCGCCGTTTCAAAGTCTCTGATCGGCTCCAGATATCCCGCCGGCTTGAGCGATCTCATATACTGGTTTGCCGGCGTGGTGAGGATATGCAGAAGCCGCGAGTAGGGTATGTAGGCGATGAATCCCAGCGCGAGAAAGGCGTGCGTCCACCACATAATCTTGTGGAGTATTCGCGCCGTATCGTAGTTTATGCCTGTAAGTGTCTTTGAAAGGATGAATCCCGCGAAGGACCATTCCCCCCAGGTAAAGCCGTCCACATTGATGTTAACATGGAGCCTCAGCCCTTCGACGATAAACCCCGTAACGATGATACCACCTATCAGGACGAGGATGATGGCGTCATCGGGTGTGTTGTCCGGTTCCTCTCTGTAACCGAGGAGATCGGGTTTTGTGATATATCTTCTCACCACCGCCATCACCACCCCTAACAGGACGGCGAGGCCAAAAATTTCCATGATAAGCGAAAAGACTATATAGAATGTGCCGTGAAAGAAGGGGAGACCGATGTGGTACTGCGTGGCGTCAATGGCGGCGCCGAAGATAAGCACGAAGAATCCGAAGAAGATCAATCCGTGGAGAATGCCCGCGTAGGATTCCTTGAATGTCCTTGCCTGGAAAAAACCGTTGACTATGATGGACATTATGCGCTCACCGGCGCTGTCCGTCCTCTTTTCCGCCTTGCCGATGGCTGCCCACATCTGCCAGCGTCTGTAGAGGCCATAGGCAAAGATTATCAGGGCAACCGCCGTAAAGGCGAAGAGCATCGCTTCATAGGGGGCGTTCCAGAAGACCTCCCTCCCTTCATTTCCGGTTCTGTAGATGTGTTCCATAGTGCCTCCGTGGAGCGGGATCAGGTCTCAAGATTCTGTTGCCCTAATGAAAATTCTTTTAAGCGGTCATTGCAGCACTTTTTGCTTATAAATCTTGGCGAAGCGCAAGACAAGTGATTCCAACTGTCTGAGCCCGAAGGGCGAGTTTTGGAATCGCCTGTAGCAAGCCTTAGATTTATCAAAAAGAGTTGTAGACAAGCGAAAAAGAGTTTGGGCAACAGGCCGTCAACATTTGACATAATCTGCTACAATTACCACTTTTCAACAAATCGTTGATGTCAAACGTTGAGACCTGACCCCGTTTTCTTTCTTACGAGAGTAGTTTTTTTGCCGCCGCCGTCACCTCGGGAACGACCTTGAAGAGGTCATCCACTATGCCGTAGTCGGCCTTTGCAAAGATGGGGGCATCGGGATCCTTGTTTATCGCCACGATGTATTTGGAGGAACTCATCCCGGCGAGATGCTGAATCGCCCCCGATATACCGCAGGCAATATAGAGGTTTGGAGAGACCACCTTGCCCGTCTGTCCCACCTGATCCGACTGGGGTCGCCATCCCGCGTCGACGGAGGCCCTGGAGGCGCCCACAGTGGCGCCGAGCACGTCGGCCAGTTCCTCAATAATCGGGTAGTTTTCAGATCCTTTCATTCCGCGGCCGCCCGAAACGATTATCTCCGCTTCCGTGAGGTCCACCTTGCCGCTCGCGTCCTTCTGGACTTCCACGATCTTTGTCTTCAGCGCTTCCGCCTTCAGGGCGGGGTCGAATTTTACCACCTCTCCCGCCCCGGGATTTTCTGCGGCGGGAAATACATTGGGTCTCAGGGAGGCCATCTGCGGGGAGCCGGACACGACAACTTCGCCGTAACATTTGCCGGCGTACATCGGTCGCTTGGCCGCAAGACCCCCGTCGGCTATTCTCACTTCAACGCAATCGGTGGCCATGCCGGTTTTAAGCTTTCCCGCCAGCCTCGACGAAAGGTCCTTCCCCTGAACGGAGGCCGCCATGAGGAGGATTGCCGGATCGTTTTCCTTAACCACCGTTGCCACCGCCGCCGCGTAGGCATCGGTAGTGTACGTTTCGAAGACGGGGTCGTCGGCGCAATAAATCCTGTCCACACCGTATTTGCCCAGTTCGGGGGCTATCCCCGCTATGTTTGATCCCAGCAAAACGGCAGAAACCTCTTCTCCCAGTTCATCGGCAAGCCTTCTTGCTGTCGTCGCTATCTCGAAGGAGACCTTTCTCAGGGTCCCCTCTCTCTGTTCCGCTACTATCCATACACCTTTTGCCATTTTGATCCTCCCTTTCTAGATTATCTTGGCTTCTTCCCTTAAGAGCCTGACAAGTTCCGCGGCCTTTACCGCCGGATCATCACCCTCTATGATCTTTCCGGGGGGACGTTCCGGAGGAGGCGTCATTCCTGCAACTTTCGCCTTGATGTCAACGGTGATACCCAGGGCCGCCACGTCCTTGATGTCTACGGGTTTCTTCTTCGCCTTCATGATGCCCGGCAGTGACGCGTAGCGCGGTTCATTCAGTCCCTTCTGGGCGGTGACCAAGCAGGGGAGTGGGCTTTCAATAACAAGCTGCGCTCCCTCTATCGGCTTTATTCCTGTTACCTTCCCATCTTCCACGTCAAGTTTCGTTATGATGGTGAGCTGGGGGATATCGAGGAGCTCGGCCAGTATGGAACCGACCTGGCCGGAATCGTTATCTATGGCACGCTGACCGCAGAAGATGATGTCGTAGGGGATTTCTTTAATGGCTGCCGCCAGGGCGCTCGCCGTGGTATAGGCGTCGGCCCCCTCAAGTTGGGGATCGTCGATATGGATTCCCTTTTCGGCGCCCATGGCGAGGGCGGTCCTGATCGTCTCCATGGCCCGCGCCGGGCCTATAGACACGACGGTGACATCTCCTCCATGCTTCTCCCTCGTCTTCAGGGCCTCCTCCACGCCGAATTCGTCGTAGGTATTCATCACCCACTTTATGCCGGCCTCTTCGATGCCCGATCCGTCGGGCTTTACCTTGATCAAGGCCTCTGAATCCGGAACCTGTTTTACGCATGCTATTATGTTCACAATTGCCTCCTTTGAAGCTCCCCGCAACAAGTTGCGGGGAATCTCCGACGGTTAAGGAAAATGTTTTATTATTCGCTCGCTAACCCCGCCGCAAGCAGCGGGGTTAGCGAGCGCGTTCAGTTCAATGAAAAAACGCCGATATATACACTGCACCGGCGTTTTTTTACTTTATTGTATGCTTTTATTAATAAACATGGTCTGCGGTGCCATGCCTTTCTTGCCGTTACTACAGCCTGTTTTTTACAATATCGTCAACCACAGAGGGATCGGCCAGTGTTGACGTATCTCCCAGATCGTCGACCTCGTCGGCGGCAACTTTCTTCAGGATCCTGCGCATGATCTTTCCGCTTCTCGTCTTGGGAAGACCGTCCGCCCACTGGATCTTTTCGGGAGTCGCAATGGGACCTATCTCTTTACGTACATGAACCGTCAACTCCTTTTTCAGGTCATCCGTCTTTTCCACACCGGTATTCAGTGTGACATAGGCATAGATCGACTGTCCCTTGATCTCATGGGGATAACCGACGACGGCTGCTTCCGCAACCGACCCGTGCTTGACCAGGGCGGACTCGACTTCCGCGGTGCCCATCCTGTGACCGGAGACGTTGATAACGTCGTCGATGCGTCCTGTGATCTGATAGTAACCATCCTCATCGCGTCTGGCACCATCACCGGCCACGTAGTAACCGGGGAACTGCTCGAAATAGGTCTCCTTGAATCTTGTGGGATCGCCGTAGACTCCCCTCATGATACCGGGCCATGGTTTCTTTATGCAGAGGGCGCCCGATGCAACCGTCTCCGTGAATTCCTTGCCTTCATCGTCCACGAGGACAGGGCATACACCCATGAAGGGAACGGTGGCCATACCCGGTTTGACATCCGTGGCGCCTGGAAGGGGTGTAATCATGATTCCGCCCGTCTCTGTCTGCCACCATGTATCAACGATGGGACAGCGGCCCTTTCCTATGACATTGAAATACCAGTTCCACGCCTCCGGGTTGATCGGCTCGCCCACCGTGCCGAGAATCCTCAGGGAAGAGAGGTCTACTCCCTCGACATACTGGTTCCCCTCTTTGGCGATGGCGCGGATTGCCGTGGGGGCGGTGTAGAAGATATTGACCTTGTATTTTTCCACGATCTTCCAGAACCGGCTCATGTCGGGATAGTTGGGAACACCTTCAAACATGACCGACGTGGCGCCGTTGCACAGCGGCCCGTAGACTATATAGCTGTGTCCCGTGACCCAGCCGATATCGGCGGTGCACCAGTAGATGTCATCTTCGTGATAGTCAAAGACCATCTTGTGGGTATAGGCCACATAGGTGAGATACCCTCCCGTGGTGTGCATAACGCCCTTGGGTTTGCCCGTGGATCCGGATGTATAAAGGATAAAGAGGGGATCTTCCGCATCCATCCACTCAGGCTCACAGTCGGCGTCAACCTTTGCCATCTCGTCATGCCACCAGAGATCTCTCCCCTCCGTCCAGTCGCACTTGATCTTGTCGCCGACGCGCTCCACCACGATAATCTTTTCTATGGTAGGGCATTCCTTCCGCGCCGCGTCGGCATTGGTCTTCTGCGGCACCGCCTTGGCGCCGCGGAAAGTTCCGTCGCACACGACCAGAAGCACCGACTGACAATCCTGGATACGGTCTTTCAGCGCGTCCGCGGAAAATCCTCCGAAGACGATGCTGTGGATAGCGCCGATCCTCGTGCACGCCAGCATGGCAATGGCTAATTCGGGAACCATCGGCATATAGAGGGTTACCACGTCTCCCTTTTTCACGCCGTGAGCCTTGAGGACATTGGCAAACTTGCAGACTTCTTCATGCATCATCTTGTAGGTGTAGGCCTTTTCTTCACCGGGCTCGTTGCCTTCCCACTGAATGGCTATCTTGTCACCCCTGGTCTTTAATTGTTTGTCGAGACAGTTATAGGAAACGTTGAGCTTTCCGCCTTCAAAAAATTTGACATAAATGTCGCCCTTTCTGTGATCAAAGTTGTAATCCTCGACCTTGTCCCACTTCTTGAACCAGGTTACATATTCATCCGCTATCTCGCCCCAGAATCCCTCGGGATCTTCCAGGGAGCGCCTGTAGATCTTCTCGTACTCCTCCTTGCTGTTGATGTAGGCCTTTTTTCTTACCCGGTCAGGCACGGGGTAAACCGCCTTCAGTTCTACCTTCTCTTCTGCCATATTCTCATTCCTCCAAATTTATTTACTATGTGAGCCCTTTTTGTGCTCGGTTTATCCTGCATGTTTCTGCCGATGCTCTCAGACCGCCCGGGTCAGCCGGAAGTCTTCTTTAACTTGCCGTTTCGAGTGAAACGAGAAATCCAATATCAATGCCACAAATTACAGGCGTCTTATACCAGGAAAAATCATGCCGCCAAGTCTTTTGAAGGATGAAATCTCAAAAAGGATGTAACGACTAACCCCTTGATAAACAGACTTATTCCCCTGCATCGCGTTACCAGGGCCACAACGCCCCAAATCCTTAAAAACATAGAATAACAGACCCGATATGTCAAGGAAAAATTTTAGACAGGTTCAGCGTTCAGCGTTCAAGGTCAGTGGGTCGACACTTCATTGCTTACCAGTTGATTATATTAGAAATGTCGCATGCGATCAAAATCTGAACCGTGAACCTTAAGATGCTTGTGCTAAAAGGCGGTTCTTGTCCAAAAAATTGCAACATGATAGCCTATGATTTACGAGGACTGATTTATGAATTTTTTATAAAAAAGTCTTGACATTGTGAAATCACGGTGTTAGCGTCTCCCTATATCTTTTATTTCAGGGGTAGGTGTGCCCTGAATACGACGGGGAAGGAGGTGGTGCGCGGAATCGGGAATCTATTAATGTCAAAGGTAATTGAGTCAAAAAAGGGTTTAAGTAAAAAAATAACAGGAGGAAAATAATATGAGAAAACTTTTAATTGGACTACTCGCAGTAGGTCTGGTATTTGCTTTTGCGATGCCGGCTGCCGCCGATGTGAAAATCAGCGGTGAGTTCAATGTCCAGGGCTACGCCTGGGACAAAACGGATGTGAGAAAAGACAATGGAACCAACCAGCAGTGGTACACGCAGAAACTCCGTCTAGCCTTGAAGGCTGAGCCGGAAGAAGGTGTAAGCGTTAATCTCCGTGGCGATGTCGGTGACAATGACGTCTGGGGCGCTTCGGGAGCCGCTGGCACCTGGAATTATGATTACGCGTACGGCACATTCACGACGGGCATCGGAAAGTTCACCATCGGACGTATGGCGGGCGGGTCCTGGGGAACAACCTGGGGTAACGCATGGCGCAGGGCCAACAGGATTGTTTATGAGGCTCCCTTCGGTCCCTTCGGAGTCGTAGCCATTATCGAGAAGTATGCCGAAAATGACAAGAGTACGACCTCGGCCGACGACGACTATGACAAGTACAATCTCGGCGTCACCTACAAATGGGAAGGCGGAACGGTGGGAATCCTGGGCAGCTATAACGACGATGTAAGTGCTGCCGATACGGGCCAATACAAATCTCAGAACTACGCACTGACGCCCTACATGAAGGCTACCTTCGGTCCCGTATATCTCGAGGCGGAGCTTAATAAGCGGTACGGCCAGGAGGCGACCTATGAGGACGGCCTCACCACCGCCGATGTCGATGTGAGCGGTATGAGTGCCTATGTGGAAGCGAAAGTCAACTTCGGCCCCGCCTGGGTGGGCGGCTTCTTCGGCTATGTTCAGGGCGATGATCCTGCCACGGCCAACGACAACGAGTCGGGTTTCACCGGTAACGACTATGATGTGGGATACATCATGTTCACCGATGAAGACTGGGCGAGTACGATCACGACGCACGGTAGTGGTATGAGTAGTGAGGGTGCAACAGGCAACGGATCTGACGACGGTGCGCACCTCTACGGTGTCAGGTTTGGCGTATCCCCCATCGAAAAGCTCTCTATCAAGGGCGCTCTGATAACCGGAAAGGCTGACGAAAAAGACACCTACGCCAATGACGACTTCGGCACGGAGTTCGATATCGAGGCAAGCTACAAGCTCTTCTCCAGCGTCACCTACACCATCAGGTTCGGTTATCTGTGGACGGGCGATTACTGGAAGGGAGTTAACGCTGCCGGCACCAACCAGGTCGACGACATCTACATGATTCACCACGCGCTCTGTTGGAAATTCTAATTCGGAAGATCTGTTGATTCAGTCTATTTAGGCAAGAGCCCCGGGGCGTTAGACCGGGGCTCTTTTATTGTCTGCCATCAAGAATACATTATGCGTTTTAGGTTCAAGTAAGGCAAGGCGTTCAGAAACGCAGACATTCTCTGTCAGGAGGGAGAACAATAGAAAAGATATACGGAAATCTGACGGGCCTCAAGGCCGCCGATGTAGGAAGAATAGAGAAACTGTACAGGCGGAAGATACCTGCCGACAGCGTAGTCACACACGATTTTGCAAGGAGCCTCTGCGAGATTTCACGCGACATAAAGAGACAGATAGGCGTCCTCATAAGCAGAAAGGGCGCGGTGACCTGTGTGATCTGCGGAAACCGGAGGGAGATCGTCATCCCCAGCCTTGAAGGGTTCAGATCCGCCGAGACCCGTCTCAAGGGACTTCGTCTTATCCACACCCACCTCGATGGAGATAAACTGACCAGGGATGATCTTACCGATCTGGCCCTTTTGCGCCTTGATCTTGTGTCCGCCATAGAGGTAACGGAAGAGGGGCTCCCCGGAAGGATGCATACGGCCCATCTGATTCCCGAAAATCCCGGGGGGGAGCACTGGCTCTTCATAGAACCCGTCTTTCCTTCCGAGATGGATATGGATTTTACGGGATTCATCCAGTCACTGGAGGAGGAATTCGCAAAGAGACAGCGACTGCGTAAGGTGGAGAAGTCAGACCGCGCGATACTCGTTCGCGTGGAGACAGGCTCCCCTCTTGATGGAGAGAACGCTCTCGCAGAGCTGAGGGAACTGGCGGCGACATCGGGCGTAGAGGTCTTCGATTCTGTCATGCGCCACAGGAATAAATTTGACGCGAAATATCTGATCGGGAGGGGCAGTCTTTCGGAAATCGTCATAGGAGCCCTCCAGATAGGCGCCAATCTCCTCATCTTCGATCATGAACTCACGCCCGCCCAGATACGCTCAATCGCGGACTTCACGGAGATAAAGGTCATCGACAGGACGCAGCTCATACTGGATATATTTGCGCAGCGCGCCCATTCCAGGGAGGGGAAGATACAGGTGGAACTGGCCCAGCTGAAATACCTTCTTCCCCGTCTCGTCACAAAGAATACCGCCATGTCCAGGCTCACCGGGGGCATCGGGGGACGGGGTCCCGGGGAGACCAAGCTGGAGATCAACCGCAGGAGGGTGCGGGAAAGGATAGGAAGGCTGGATAAGGATCTTGTAAATATCAGGAAGGGGCGCAACCAGAGACGCGGGAAACGAGGCAAGAGGATGCTTCCAGTGATATCCATCATCGGCTACACGAACGCGGGGAAATCGACACTGCTGAACGCTCTCACAAAAAGCAAGGTTTTAACGGAAAATCGCCTCTTTGCAACGCTGGACCCGAAGAGTTCCAGGCTCCGGTTCCCCAGGGACACAGAGGCGATAATAACCGATACGGTCGGTTTTATAAGAAACCTTCCCAAGGAACTCTTCTCCGCTTTCCGCGCGACACTGGAGGAACTCCGGGAGGCGGACATCCTTCTGCACGTCATCGACGTGACGAATCCGGATTTTGAGGGTCACATAGAGGCGGTGGAGACGATACTGGATGATCTGGACCTGAAGCAGAAGGATCACATAAGGGTCTTCAATAAGGAGGACCATTTTCCCGACAAGACCCTTCTCCAAAACCTCTGTGCCAGGTTTGACGCCCTGTCCATATCGGCGCTGAAACCTGAAACCCTCCCCCCCCTTCTGAAAAAGATGGAAGGCGTCATATCGCGGAAGTCTCTCTGGTAACATCAGCACCTTCGATCCTCAAGTGACCTTTGTATCATATCCGCGTATCTCTCCGAGGCGCCCATATTCGCCAGGACAACTTCACGCCCTTTTCCGCCCCTCTTCTCAAGCCCATCCGGGTCTCTCATCAGTGTGACGATCTTATCCGAGAGCTCCCCGCCATCCTTGACGGTTATCCCAGCTCCCGCCTCCTCCATGGCCTCCCTCTCGTCGGTGAAGTCCTCCATGGAGGGCCCGTAGAGGACCACATTTCCCCAGGCGGCCGCTTCGAGGATATTCTGACCCCCCTTGGGGACGAGGCTGCCGCCGCAGAAGACAATCGTCGCGAGACTGTATACCTTGAAAAGTTCCCCGATGACATCGATGACGATGACACGCTCCCTGTTGCGTCGCTTTCCCTTCTTTATTTCCGTCATAGTGATTATGTCGGAGATGCCCTCTTTCATGATGAGAGCACGCACCTCTTCCCCCCGTTCGGGATGGCGCGGTACGATGATGAAGATAAGACCGGCGTGTTTTGCAAGGAGTTTCTTGTAGACTTCAATGGCGATTTCCTCTTCGCCGGCGTGAGTGCTGGCCGCCACGAAGACCCGCGATCCGGGTTCTATATTTAACCTTTCGGCTATTTCTTTCTTTAAGGATTCCCCGGCCTTTGCCGCCAGACTGTCGTATTTGGCATTTCCCATTACCCGGATTCTCTCGGGTTCCATGCCTATCGATTCGAGTCGCTTTGCGTCTATCTGCGAGATGGCCCCTATTTCATCGATAAGCCCGAGTATCCTTTTCCAGAACAAACGCGTCTTTCTGTACTTTCCGACAGAACGGGGAGAGATTCTCCCGTTTGCCATTACGATCCTGACGCCCCTGTCTCTGCATATACGGATAAAGTTTGGCCAGATCTCCGTCTCCACTGGGACGAATATGTCGGGCTTTACCAGATCCATCACCCTTCTTACCACGAAGGGGATATCGAGGGGATAGTATATAAAGGCGGTGGCGTCGGTGGCAATCCGGCGCGCCATTTCCTGGCCCGTCTCCGTGCTGGTGGAAAGTACGATGCACGCTCCCGGGATGCGCGCTCTCAGGGAAGAGATGATCGGGGCCGCGGCGGTTACCTCTCCAACGGATACGGCATGCACCCATATCCGCGGAGAGCCCTTCATCGCGCCCGTCGCCCCTTCAGCGATTCTTCCGAGTTTGGCCCCCAGGCTCTTTCGATATTTACCCGTCATCAGAATCTTCACGCCATAGTAGGGCAAAAGGACAAAAGAGGCGACTGCCAAGATTGTGTTATATATTATGTATATCATGGTTCCCCGCACAATAACTCGTCAAGCCAAATATTTACTCTCTCTCTTGGCTCTCTTTGATAAAATCACCGAATTCTGCAAGATTTCTTACATTTTCCAGATCGGGATCCGACAGCATTAAGTCCCATTTGTCGTAGCCTTGATCTACTGTCCTGCCCAGCCAAAAAAGGGCGGTATTGGGCTTATTCAAGAGGGAATACATACAGGCAATATTGTAATTGGCGCTTGCATTTTCAGGCTCAACCAGCAATAATTTCTTTAACGTTATCAGCGCATTATAATATTCATGCTGTTTGATATAACTAATCGACAGGCTATTCAGCGCCTGATAATCATTGGGGCGTAATGACAGGGCCAACCTGAACTCGTCCACCGCCAACCAATAAGTGCCAATATTTAAATAATCAGCACCTCGTTCCATAAAGTGTCTGTATCTTTCATCGTTATTTTTTGAACTCCGCGGTGGCGCACCTTTTGTCTGTGCAAGGGCGGCATGGGCGGCATTCAGATTGATCCTCGCCTCCTCGATATCCGGTGATATTGCGAGCGCCTTCCCCAAGTAATAGATCGCAATATCTATTTCTCCCCGCAGAAGCAACGCTCCCCCCAGGTTGGTCATAATTTCCGCATCGTGCGGTTCCAGTTCCAATGCCTGATATCCCAGTCTGACAGCCTCTTCGCTTCGGCCCTGTTTCATCATGAGAACTGCCAGATTCGCGATTGATTTCACATGATCCGGCTTGAATATCAACGCCGTCACATAATGATTTTCCGCTTTTTTAAAATCACCGAACTTCATATATATATTCGCGATGTTGTAATTGGCGCTCACGTATGTTGGTTTTCTCTCTAAAACATTCTCGTACACGCTTATGGCCTCTTCATACCGGCCTTCTTTTTCATAGAGATTTCCCAAATTATTGAACGCTTTATGATAGATCGGATTGATCTTCAGCGCTTCATAATACTGTTCCATAGCCTCATCTTGCCTGCCCATCTCTGCGAGGGCTAAACCCAGATTATTGTGAGGTCTGGCCTTATTCGGGGACTTTTTCACACTATCGTTCCAGAGCGCATATTCGCTTTCCCATACCTTGTTTCTCTCATAAGTCCAGAAAGAACAAAAGGTTATTGATATACAAAGAACCCCCAAGGCAAGCACTCTTGGTTTTATATAACGAAAGACGATTATCACCAGGATCAGACTAAACATCATGGATGACAGGTACATGCGATGCTCAAAGATGGTATCATTCCCGAAGAAGGACGATCGGATAATATAGTTTCCTATGACCCACAGAATGGAAAAGGATATGAGGCGATCTTTACGCAACAAAAGAACGGCGCATGTTAATACGGCACATACGATGATCAGGGATGGTATGTTGGAAAGGGGCTCCAAGAAGGAAGTAGAATATATAAAATCATGATCGATATTCAGGCGGGACGGATGCGGAAACAGGAAGAGGCCGAAGTAACAGATAAAGATGCGGGGCTGGCTTAACAGGACGCCGCTGATCGAGTGCCCATACATTCGGGCAACAGTTTCGACCATCGAAAGTGCGCCCTTAAACAAATGCCATATTACAGGCACGCTTATAACAAAGATGATAACGGCAGCATATATGAGATATTTCCGGGACTTGATCCTTTTGAAATCCTGCAGAAAGTATAATTCATAAAGTAGAATGAAACCGGGGAGTGTCCCGGCTATTTCTTTCGATGCAATGGCAAGGAACCCTGACAAGATGCACCCCGCAAAGAGGAGCGCCATCTTCCAGCCTTCCTGCGCAAGGCGCGCTTTTACATAAAGAAGACACGACAATATATAAAACATCGCCGCAATGCTGGCCAACCGCTGGATTGTAAATGTCACGGCCTGGATTTGCAATGGATGAACAAGCCACAGAAAGGCGGCAAAGAATGCGATCAGGATTATCTCTCTGGGGGGCCTGGATATATCAAGAGCAAGGGTGGCTTTAATAAAGAAAAACAGGAGAATACCTGTCATAATATGGATTACAATGTTGACTATATGGTAGCCGATCACATTGAATTCGCCGAAATAATAATTTAACGCAAGCGTAAGCATTGGTATGCTGCGGCCAACGCCGCCTATTCTTTCTATGATGCTATCGAAAGACAGGTTGGTCAATCGCAGTGACCTTGATTCCGTTATGGCAAAATCATCAAATACAAATGGGGCTTCCAGTATGTTGGAGTATATCAGACAAACGCTGAAAACCATTATAAGGAGCAGGAATATCTTAAATCGCAGTGTTATATCCACGATTTCTGTTCCTGATTCATTTTTAACCGGCTTGGTTGTCACCGTTTCCAGCATATTTTGGAGCAACTTTTTCAATGCAACGACTCTCCGCAATTAATAAGACTGATAATCTGTTCAATTCGGGTACAGGGAATTATGATAATTTTGATGTGACCACACAGCTATATCCCTTAGCAAATAAGGATATTATTGTTTGCTGCTTTTCTATTTATGCGTAAGCATGAAGAAAAGCAAGGGGTTTTTACAGTCATTCGTCGACACAGAAGAACGAAACGATGTCGGTCAGGCGGCGCAGGGGCGGCGCGCTGGGTATACCCGCCCTACTGCGGGAACTGGAAGCAAGCTGCACCTGCTTATCCTATTCAACCATGACTTTGGCGTTGCAGTGCATCGGGGAAGGATAACTTTTGTTGACATAGAAAAATGCTTTCTGTAGAATCACTTTAACGATAGATAAAGAGGTGTGCGGAATAATGAAAAAATATGCCCTGTTGATTGTCGCAGCCGTTGTCTTCCTGGTCTTTTCCGGATGCGCCAGATATGAGCGGACGGTGGTTCCCTTTAAGATGCCCGGCGCCTATCCGAATGCAAAGGAGGCGGGAGGGGCGCTCATCGCATCGAAGGCCTTCGATGACCCGAAAGAGGCAAAAGACGCTTTCGGATTTGATATCATCGGCGCCGGCGTTCTCCCCGTGC
>JAUVXT010000225.1 GCA_030603465.1 Deltaproteobacteria bacterium | reverse complement strand
TTTATAGTGAATTCAAGACACTCTTCCCCGACAGCGCCGTGGAGTATTTCGTCAGTTATTACGATTATTATCAGCCCGAGGCATACATCCCCTCTACCGATACCTATATAGAAAAGGACGCCTCCATCAATGACGACATAGACAAGATGCGCCATTCCGCCACCCGCTCCCTGCTGGAACGGAGGGATGTCATCATCGTTGCCAGCGTCTCCTGTATCTACGGCATCGGTTCCCGCGAGAGTTATTCGGACATGCAGATCTATCTTGAAGAGGGGATGGAAATTCCACGGGACGATCTTCTGAAGAAACTTATCGAGATTCAGTACCAGAGAAACGATATCGATTTCCACCGGGGGACCTTTCGCGTACGCGGCGACGTTGTCGAGATATTCCCCCCCTATGAAGAGGAACGTGTGATTCGTGTGGACTTTTTCGGCGATACCATCGAATCGATGGGAGTCTTCGATCCCCTGAGGGGGGTGAAATCGCACAGTCTCAGTCATATTAAAATCTTTCCCGGCAGCCATTACGTGACGACGCGGGAAAACATGAAACGGGCCATTGCAGACATTCAGGAGGAACTGGTGATCCGCCTCGATCAACTGCATTCGGAAAACAAGCTCCTGGAGGCCCAGCGGCTGGAGCAGCGCACCAGGTTCGATATAGAGATGATGGAAGAAATGGGCTACTGCCAGGGGATAGAGAATTATTCACGCCACCTGACGGGGAGAAAAGAGGGGGAGCCCTCGCCTACCCTCATGGAGTATCTCCCGCAGGACGCCCTCGTTATCATCGATGAGAGTCATGTCACCCTTCCGCAGTTGCGCGGCATGTACCGCGGCGACCGGTCCCGGAAGGAGACCCTCGTCACTTTCGGGTTTCGCCTCCCATCGGCCCTCGATAACCGTCCCCTCATGTTTGAGGAGTTTGACGCTTTCCCTTTTCAGCGCGTTTGTATTTCGGCCACTCCGGCGGAGTATGAAGTGGAACAGGCTAGGGGCGTCGTGGTGGAACAGATTATTCGTCCCACGGGGTTGATGGACCCGGAGATTATCGTGAAACCGGTGACGAACCAGGTGGACGATCTCTTCGGTGAAATCAACAAACGGGTGAAACGGAAGGAACGTGTGCTGGTCACCACACTGACAAAGCGGATGGCCGAGCATCTCAGCGAATATTACCGGGATCTGGGCATGAAGGTGCAGTACCTGCATTCGGACGTAAAGACGCTGGAACGCGTCGAGATCATACGCGACCTGAGACTGGGAAAATATGACGTCCTGGTGGGGGTCAATCTCCTGCGCGAGGGACTGGATATTCCCGAGGTCTCTCTCGTGGCTATCCTCGATGCCGACAAGGAGGGTTTTCTGCGATCGGAACGGTCTCTCATTCAGACCAGCGGGAGGACTGCCCGGAATGTAAACGGCCAGGTGATCATGTATGCCGACAGGGAGACGCGCTCCATCAAGGCATGTCTTGACGAGACGAAACGGCGGCGGAAGATTCAGGAGAAGTTCAATGTCGCGAACGGCATCACGCCCGAGACGATCGTTAAATCGATCGATAATATACTTGGTTCCGTCTATGAGGCGGATTATGTCACCGTTCCCGTGGGAGAGAAGGGGATTGAATATGTGAAGGCCGATAAAATTGCCGCCACCATAAAGGAGTTGACGAAGGAGATGAAAGAGGCGGCGCGCAATCTCGAATTTGAACGGGCGGCGCAGCTCCGCGATGAGATAAAGGAGATGTCCCGCATGGAAACGGAACTGGGGCTCTGGGGGTAGTGTGAAGAAAAAAAGCGGCGCCGGCGTAAAAGATGACGCAAAAAAGAAAGATCCGGGCTTGCTCGCCGAGAAAGTAAAAAAGGCGCCCACGACGACGGGTGTCTACCTGATGAAGGACGGCACAGACCGCCTCATCTATGTGGGGAAGGCGAAGAATCTCAGGGCGAGGGTGCGGTCCTACTTCGGGGGGACAGACGCGCGGCCCATGATTCCCTTTCTCGTTCCGAAAATAAAGGATATGCAGTTCATCGTCACCGCCACGGAAAAGGAGGCCCTCCTCCTCGAGAACAACCTTATCAAGAAGCACCGGCCCCGGTACAATGTTACACTCAGGGACGACAAGAATTATTTCAACATACGCATCGATCTGCGGGAGGATTTCCCCCGCTTTCAACTGGTCCGCCAGGTGAAGCGGGACAGGGCGCGGTATTTCGGCCCCTATTCATCGAGCAATGCCGTCAAGACAACCCTCCATTATCTGCAGCAGATATTTCCCCTGAGGACGTGCAAGGATAACGAGTTCAGATCGAGGGAACGTCCCTGTATCGAATTCGAAATCAGGCGGTGCATGGCCCCCTGTTGCGGAAAGATCGGGCGGGAGGAATATAAAAATCTGGTGCGGGAGAGCATCCTCTTCATCGAGGGGCGCCGCGGCAGACTCATCACCGAACTGGGAAAAAGGATGAAGGAGGTCTCCAACAGGCTCGATTTTGAAGAGGCGGCGCGAATGCGGGACCGGATTCACGCCATCGAGACGACGCTGGAAAAACAGACGGCCACGGCCATGTCGTTCAAGGACCAGGATATATTCGGCGTCTACAGCGACGATCATCGAGTGCAGGTCTCCATGCTCCATGTGAGACAGGGGAAAATAATCGGCCAGCGGAACCTGCCGATATTTAAAATCAGGATGGGGATGACCGAATTTCTCTCGTCCATTCTCAAGCAGTATTACAGCCGGGATGTCTCCATCCCGCAGGAGATTATCATTCCCGAGGAGATAGAGGATCGCGCAGTCATAGAGGAGTGGCTGGCGGAACGGCGGGGGAAGAGGGCAGTTGTCATCGTTCCGAAACGGGGGAAGAACGTCGAACTCCTCAATCTGGCCGGAAGCAACGCGAAAAATGTCTATCAGACAGAGGTCTCTCTCCGGGCCGACACAGAAAAACTGCTCGAAGTCCTCAGGGAACAGCTCAAGCTGAGGAATACTCCCATGCGCATAGAGTGTTTCGATATTTCCAATATCGGCGGGCAGTACGCTGTCGGCTCCATGGTGTCTTTCTATGGGGGGACTCCCGACAAATCATCCTACCGGCGGTTCAAGATCAGGACGCTGGAAGGCGCCGATGATTACGGCATGATGTATGAGGTACTTACGAGGAGGTATGGGAAGAAGGAGAATCTTCCCGATCTGATCGTCGTCGATGGGGGAAAGGGGCAGCTTGGTGTGGCGCTGTCGGTGTTGAAGGAAATGGCGATCGAGACTGTCGATGCCGTCGGACTGGCAAAGGCGGATCAGCAGATAGAAGGGCTCAAACGCCCCCTCATAGAGAAGGAGCGGGACAGGGTTTACCTTCCGAAGAGGAAAAATCCCGTCTATCTCGCCGCGTATCAGGAGGCTCTCTTTTTGCTGCAGCGGGTGCGCGATGAGGCCCATCGTTTCGCCATTTCCTATTACCGAAAGGTCAAGGAAAAGTCGGATTTTCGCTCGGAGCTTGATGGCATTCCCGGCATCGGCGCAGTCAGGAAAAGGGAACTCCTCACTCATTTTCAGGGTGTTGAGAAGATCAAGGAGGCGACGGTGGAAGAACTTGAACGGGTGGCAGGCATCGGGAAAGACGCGGCACAAAAAATTTATGATTACTTTCATGGCGGGGAGTTAGATGAGTCTATTTAATGTTGCGGAACAAAAAGAAAATGCCCTCCTCGAGAGGATGAAACGGCTGGGAGTCACTGAAGATGATCTCCGTGAAACATTTATCAGGGGCACCGGTTCGGGCGGCCAGAAGATCAACAAGACATCGTCCACCGTCTTCCTGCTTCACATACCGACCGGACTCTCCGTCAAGTGCCAGCAGGGGAGATCGCAGTCTCTCAATCGCTTTATGGCGAGACGGATTCTCCTCGACAGGATCGAACGGGTGAAGAAGGGGATTGTCGATGCGGAGAAACGGAAGATAGAAAAAATACGGCGTCAGAAGAGGAAGCGGTCGAAGCGGGCCAAGGAGAAGGTCCTACAGTTGAAACATCAGCAAGCGGAGAAGAAAACGCTGAGATCGAAGAGCTCAATCCCTCAAGAGGACTGAGGGACACAAAAAAAGGGAAAGCCATAATCGGACTTTCCCCTTTTCCGGTAAAGCTTAGTTCCTTAACCGAAGACGTACTTCAGCAGCGGGTTGGCGTAGAGTACGACAAGCGAAATGACCAGCGTGTAGATTGCGATGGATTCCGTCATCGCCATACCTACGAGCATGGTGAGCATAATCTTTCCGTGGGCATCGGGGTTTCTGCCGACGGCATTCGTGTCGCCGCTGGTTGCCTGTCCCATTCCGGGGCCCGCGCCGAGGGCGCCAAGTCCCATAACAAGACCGGCGG